>DATIQH010000001.1:0-3466 GCA_035471155.1 Nitrospiraceae bacterium
CGATCTGGTAGCATACTATTTGGTGCAGGAAGGGGTGGAGACAGTCCTTGTAGACAAACGAGACATTGGCGGCGGTAGCACTGCCGCCAGCACAGCGCTGCTGCAGTATGAGATTGACACGGAGCTTCATGACTTAATTGGCTCAGTGGGAGAGGCACACGCTTTGCGCAGCTACAGGCTGGGCCTGGAAGCCATCGATACAGTAGAGCGTCTCAGTGCTGAACTGAGGGACGATTGCGGGTTTGAACGGAAAACCAGCCTCTATCTCGCCAGCAGGAAATCGGATGTGTCTAAACTTCGGAAGGAATATGACACGCGCAAGGCGTTTGGGTTTCACGTGGAGTATTTGGAAGCGAAGGATATCGAATCACGCGCGTCATTTGCAGCTCCGGGAGCGATTTTATCCTATGGAGATGCCCAGGTTGACCCGTTTCGGTTGACGCATCGGCTGATTCAAGCCGCGCAGAAGCAAGGGCTTCGCGTTTACGATCGCTGCGAGGTGTGCGCGGTGGAGCCTGCGGAAAACGGTGTCGTCCTGAACACTGGATCTGGTTTTCGAATCAAGGGACGGCGGGTCGTATTTGCGACCGGCTACGAGTCCCATCAGTATCTGAAGCAGAGTGTCGGCGCCCTCAAGAGCACGTTCGCATTGATTAGTGAGCCGTTTGACAGCTTCGAGGGATGGCCGGACCGCTCACTCATATGGGAATCGGCGCGGCCCTATTTTTATCTCCGCACCACGTCAGATGGCAGAGCGATCGTAGGCGGCGAAGATGTACCCTATGCCACGGCTCACAAGAATGATCAGCTGATTGCCAGAAAGACTCGAAAACTACAGCGCCGCTTTGCCGACATGTTTCCACGACTCGATCTGGAGGTATCGTACACCTGGGCGGGAACATTCGGCGAAACCGAAGACGGCCTGGCGTATATCGGCCAAACCCCAGAGTTTCCTCATGCCTACTTTGCACTCGGCTACGGCGGCAATGGCATTACGTTTAGCATCATTGCGGCGAAGATCATCACCGACCTTCATCTGGGGCGACGGAATCTGGACGCCGATATCTTCCGATTCGATAGATGAATGATGCGGGTCACAATTAGGGCCGGAGGCCCCTTTCGTCGGAGATATCTAGAACGGTCTCATGGGCGCATGGAGCAACAGAGGGGGCATAGATGTGAAGGATAGTCGCCTAGCCCCGTACCCATCGACCATACACGGTTAGGAGCCGTCATTTGACCGGTCATAGGTACTCCCCTCCCAGTCTTGTAATGGGAGCATAGAGACTTCTTGAGTAATCCTTTGCTCAAAACATCGGCAGGCCGTCACCCTATGGCGTTGCGACCTGCCGACGTTCACTGAGACAATTACTTTTCAGTTCCTCGGGCCGAGCGAATCGATAGCGCGTGATTCTGATCGTTCACCTCCGCCTCGATACGATCTCCTTGGCGAATGTTTCCGGTCTTCTGTGTGGTATCGTCGGTATGCAACCGCACTTCCTTCCCGTCCTGCCCCTTGACGAAATAGTTCTCGCCTTCAACGCGCAACACTTCGCCCGTGATCATTTGGCCGCCCTTCAGCTTATCTTGCTCGCCCTTCAGACCAGCTTGACCGCCTTGCCTGTCAGGTTGGCCGGCTTTCATGCTGTCTGTAGCGGAAGCCGTGCTGGACAGACCAAGGCACAGCAGGAAACCACAAGACATGAGACCGATGACTTTGGGAATAGATAACATGGGAACCTCCTCGGTTAGATGTGAGACACGCATTCAAATAACGATACGCTCTCCGGGACTTGCTCTCTGAGCAAATTTGACCACAACACACAAATTTCCTATTTCTTTTGGTGACGAGTCCCTAGGCCGGGAACGAGACGAGCGAGTGAGCGGGAATTTAGTTGGCGTCTTTGGGCACGAAAGATTGGGCGCTTGAGGATACCGGCGCCACATTGATCCCTCGATCCTGCGGCGTGAGTTGAGCACGAAGTTTGGTAATTCGCTTCCGAATCTTATTGAGAATAGGCCGCTCATTGATAGAGGCACTGTGGGCTTGCTCAAGAAAATTTTCCCATATTTGTAATGCATCTGGCCCTAGGCCCTGTTGCTCCAACGCAAGGCCTATATGATAGGCCGCATCGGACGAAGACGACGGACAGGCCGCTGCATGCCTGAGAACCTGCTTCGCTTCCTCCACTCGACCTTGTGCCTGTAGAACTGTGCCGAGTCCTAGGGCCGCGCTCACCAAACAGGCGTCTTGCCGAACGGCCGCCCGATACAATTCCGCCGCGCCCTGGGTGTCTCGCATATGATACTTGAGTTCGCCCATATTCTTTAAGAGCACGGGATCGCTCGGTGTGTGGGCGAAGGCCCGCTCGTACGTCACTCGCGCCCGGTCCGTCTCCCCCATCGCCGCTAACGCGAGCCCGAGATTCCTTAACACGTCAGGCCGTTCCGGTTCGAGTTGCAGGGCCGACTCATACTGTTTAATAGCGAGATCCAGGAGATCTCGATCCTGGTGCAGAACCGCCGCCATCAGATGAAGGAGGTGCGCGGTCGTGAGAAAGGCACGAATTGGGCGTTCCTGCTCTCGTGGAAAGAGAGGTCCCTCCCGCGTCTGCATCGCTGGAAAAGGAATGTTGTTCTTCTGTAACCAATCGCGCAGTCGAGACACAGGGATGGAATAACTGAGGCCGGCTCGCATCATGGCCGTGCCCAGCCGTTCGCCTCGATCATTCTTGACCTGCTCCAAATAGGGCACGGTATGTACGACCAGCCCTGCGAGCTCACCGGTCTTGCTGTCCACCAGCGGCCCTCCGCTACTCCCGGCGTTCAGCATCCCTACGGTTTGCAAGAAGGGAACAGGCAACCCCGCCGTCCTGGATCGTCCCATGGCCGCACCGGTAATCGTCATCGGAATGACCGACGTATGCAGCGTCAATCCCATGTGCAAGACATCTGATACACGCGGATATCCGACCGCGATCGTCGGCGTGCCTTCGTCCGGAATCTCCGCCGCCAACGGAAGGAACGGAACTGGAAGATCCGTTTGGATGTGGAGTGCGGCGAGATCGAGGTCGGAGTCGATCGCGAGCACAGTTGCCCCAGTATCGATGGCTTGATTGCGGATATAGACAAAGAGCCGGGTGGAATCTTCCACCACGTGGGCATTGGTCAAGACCACGCCCTGCTCCGAGATGACCACACCGCTGCCGAACGAGAGGGCATTGGATTCATCGTTAATACCTACAATCAAAACGGTCGATGCCTTGGCCTGGCGATAGAGATCGCCCTGGGTATACGCCAACGCCATGTCGGGGGTGGAGACCAACAGAAGGAGTGAAATGAAGAACAGCACTGCGGCTCGGGAAGCAATGGCTACGCGAGAAAGCGACTTACGCTTAAGAGGAAGAGGGTCCGCGCTGTGCGCTATCTGAATCAAGAGCGCCATGAATGCCGCACGCTATCAAAG
>DATIQH010000002.1:0-2006 GCA_035471155.1 Nitrospiraceae bacterium
AGGGAGGCGCGATCACAAGATGTCAGGAAAACCCTGCGAATGAAATGGAGAGCGAGAAATAGCGTGCCACTGGAATCTCCTCCTGCCGGTCGATGTCCGGCAGTGGAATTTGTTTTCTGTTCCTCCTGCGACCCGCTGCAAATTATGCTCCGGCGGGTGCATTATGCAAGAGCAATCTCCACGACATTGGCATGATGTTGCATTGGCAGGATCGCCAAACCTCGCAAAATGAGAGATTTCACCCGCATGCCGTGGAACACTCCAGCCGACCAAGGGTTGTCGGCGCCGCTTCTTACCTCGCCTAAACTCGAGTTCAAGGCACAGGGATGGTGAGTAGTTTCCGATGGAACGTCGCCGCGAGCGGTCGTAGAACACGTCCATGCAGGACACCATCCGTAATCTTTTACAACGGTTGATCTGGTGCCATTTATTTCCGGGTGCCTGCATCAATGTCGTTTACGTGCGTGCGTCTTCAGCTTGGTGATGTACAGGTCGATCGAATGGTCGTTGAGCATCTTCGCAATACCGGAGAAACGCTGCTTCCACATTATTCGCAACCACCACTTGAACCGATCAAAGGAATCCACGTTGATGCGCAGCCGCGCCTCTCTGCCGGTCCCGACCAGGTAGCTGACGTAACCGGGATGGCGGTACCGGGTCATCGACTCGGTAAACGCCTCAAGCTGTTCGTCCCAGGTTCCCCGGGCAAGGAGCGTGTTCAACAAGGTCACCGATTTTGCAAGCAGACGCACTAGACGCAGTAGCATGACAATGGCCGTCGTCATCCATGGATTCGGGAGCCGCGGCACAATGTCAGTTTCATTGATGATCTCGTAGATCGGTGTCTTCAGGCGGTTTTGCACCTCGATCGCCCCGATTGGCGGCGCACCGAACGTATAGCAGGCCCCCGTTGTGTCTGAAGCAAACAGGCGCGTGGCAACCATGGCGAGCGCACCCCCCAGCGAATGGCCGGTTAGGATCAATTGGTCGTGCGGCGTTTCGTTCAGTGCTGCTTCGATGTCCTCGCGCACCAAATCGAGCGCTTCCAGGTATCCAGTGTGCATTTCGCACTGCTCCCCGCCGATGTCGACCTTGCGTAGCGCCGCGCGGACATCGGCTTTGATGTCGACAAATTCACATGGTTCGGTACCACGGAATACCAGATAGGCCACCTTCTTACTGCCACCCGAATCGAGTTTCACTTCCCGGGTACACAGGAAGGCCTGGGTGCCTTGGTTTGAGAACGTCTTCACCAGTTCGTGATCCACCGCCTTGAGGATCTTCGCCAGTACAGCCTGGGCCTCAATCCCGGACCCCCGCCCGCTGGAGAGAACCAACTTCAATTGCGCCTCCATCACCGTCAAGCGCGGGTCGTCACCAAGGACAGCTCTCGCGACCTCCAGCGCCTGTTCGAGCGAGTGTCCTCCCTCGAACCGGAAATACGCGAGCTTGGAAAGTTCCGCACACACGTAGGCCTGACGATCGCTGAACGCGGCCCGTTCGGTCGGCGGCGCGAGCAGATCCTTCGCAGAAAAGTAGCTACCCATAGAACGCCTCCTGCACCGCTGGGCCGATGCTGCATGAATTCGACGGCCAGTTCCTAACGTGGAGCGGCCCTTCTCCCCGCAAACCAGGCCTCCAGGCCAGGCCCACCCACGGCCTTCGAACGAAGGATCGAATCCTGGTGCACCGCCTGGACGGCGCTATTGATGTTGCGTTTACTCCGGTAGCGCGGACCCCGTCGGGCGCCGGGCGCGACCACCTTAGCAAGACCCGGAGGCGGCGAAAGGCCTCTTTCTCCACATTGTCGGGAAGGATAAGGAGGTGCCTCGCACGTGTTGCGCCGGCAAGACGCAGGTTAAGTATGGTGTGCCACGCCCAATGCCGCGACCAGGATGCGGGATGGCCCAACGACGATCCCCACCTTTCCCGATGCAGTCAAGGCTTACCGTTCGCGCCCTGCCTCGTGGCCCAAATTCTTCGAAGTCGGCGGCACGCGGCGACAA
>DATIQH010000003.1:0-8560 GCA_035471155.1 Nitrospiraceae bacterium
AACGTCTACGAGAGCGGGAACCCTGCCAACAAACTCACAGGGGTGCAAACCTATGTCGTGGGACCCGGAAGCGCCGCCACATTCGACTTGGTCTCCGAATCACCCGGGGTCTATCCAATTGTGACGCATTCACTCACTGGAGCCCTTCGTGGAGCCATTGCCGCGCTGACGATTACACCGGTAGCCAAGAATGCTCCGCTGATGCCACTGACGCCCTGGAAGCCCTAAATGACCAGAAATATGATAGAGCTGTGCACTCGAAGGAAGCCCTCATTTACCTCTCAAAAAAGGAGCGCCTTTCATGAAACAACTTTCTCGAGCCATCAAGACTATGCTGACCGTCGCCGTACTGTTGATCTCAGCGCCGGTGTGGGCAGCCGATGCTCCGTTGCCCTCACTCTATGAACGGCTCGGCGGAACAGGCCCTATCACTGCCGTCGTCGGCAAGTTCGTCAGCATCGTGGGCGAAGACAAGCGCATCAACGGGTATTTTGCCAATACCGATCTGACGCACCTGAAGAAACAGTTGATCGACCAGGTCTGCCAAGCCAGCGGAGGCCCCTGCACCTATGAGGGAAAAGACATGAAAACAGCGCATGCCGGCATGAAAGTCACGACGGCTGCCTTCAATGCCCTGGTTGAAGACCTCGTCAAGGCATTGGATACGTTCAACGTGCCAGCCAGGGAAAAGAACGAACTCCTTGGCGTGCTGGGTCCTATGAAGAAGGACATCGTCGAAGTACCGTAAAGGGCGACGGGCAGGCGGTGAGATCCTCGCCGCCTGCCCATGAACGCGTTCAAGAGAGGATTACTGCAACCCAGCCGAACCGGAGCTTCGCATGGCCCGACAACTCGCCTCACCGTCTACCATGACATCTTAAGACAAATCGATGAACCTACCCAAGGGCTTCAGATCGCCTCCCTGCAGACAGGTATTCCGATGACGCGAATAATTCATCGCAGATACGAAAACCGGACGCAGACGCCCTTCGCGAAGAGCGTGCCCGCAACCTGCCCACAGCCTCATGTAGACGGCAAGGCCACGCTCAGGCACAACCGTCTCATGCTTGCGATGGCGCTCACCGTTGGTCTTGCCGTATTTCAGCCGGCCGGAGCCAGCCAGGCTGCCATGGAGAGAGTTCCCGTCGCCTTGATAGGACCTGGTTGCGACAGCCATGAGAACGAGCTAAGCAGGACGTTGCTCACCTTGCAGGGTGTGAACGCCGCGCATTTTCATCGCATACCCGATCACGTCTTGGTGGATATCACCGTCGGCATGATCGTGCCGGAAGAACTGGTTCGCCATCTCAATACGGCGGCCACGTCATGGCAATGCCGCGCTGAAATTATGCAGTCCTGCATCACGGCAGACCCAGCCCCCCATACTCGAAAAAACGCACCATGAGTGGGCAATTGAAATCCCACCAGTTTCGCACGCTATGCGGGATCATCGCCGGACTGATGTTTCTCCACGAACAGCCACTGCCGTAGCGGGCTTCGGTCAGTTCCTGAAGCAGCCGTTGGCAGACCGATCCTGACAGAATGTTCAGGAAAGCAATCCCATTACACTCATGAGGAAGAGCGATGCAGGAGGGCTTATTTCGTGATTCGTTTGACTGCTTCGACAATCGATCGGGCTCCGATGCCGAAGTGATCGATGAGTTCGTCCGGTTTCCCGCTGTGTGGAATCGTGCGAACTGCAAGCTTGTGCACTTTGATCCCTTCTGGTCCAACCGCGCTGAGCACTGCGTCACCTAAACCACCGTGCGCATAATGGTCCTCAACCGTAAGGATACGCCCCTGCGTGGCCCTGGCACTATCCAGCAAGGTAGTCCGGTCGATGGGGACAATGCTATAGAGATCGACAACCCGCACAGTGATGCCTGCTGCCTTCAACTGGTCGTAGGCCTTGAGGGCTTCGAACAGTGTGACGCCGGCTGCGACGATAGTCAAAACATCCGAGGCACTCTGGCGCAATACTTTACTCCCGCCGATCTGGAACATCTCATCTGGCCCATATAGGACCGGCGACTTCGGCCGACCAGCCCGAATGTAGACCATCCCTTTGTGCATAGCTGCCGCTTCGGCAAGTCGATATGTACAGGTCGCATCGGAGGGATACAACACGGTTACACCCGGTTGCGCAGCCATCATCGCAATATCCTCCAAGCCCATTTGCGAGGGACCATCTTCTCCGATGCTCACACCGACATGCGTGCCGACCAGTTTGATATTTGAACCACTGATGGCGGCCATGCGGACGAAATCATATGCGCGGGTGAAAAATGCCGCAAACGTGGCAACGAACGGAATTTTCCCACAGGCCGCCAACCCCGCGGCAGCCCCAAGCATGTTTTGCTCCGCGATAAAGTTTTCAAAGAATCGATCGGGAAACTTCTTCCCGAACTTGTCGGTATAGGTCGAATTCTTTACATCGGCATCCAATCCCACGACCAACGGATTGACCGCGCCCAGCGCTTCAAGCGCGTTGCCGAACGCCTCGCGTGTGGCGGCCACGTCGCCGACTTTGTAAGGCGACGGCGGGAGAGGACTGATGGATGAAGCCCCCTGAACCGCCGTCGCTGGCTTCTTCAATAAAATGGTCGTGCCGCTCGGCTTCAACTGCCCGGTCAACTCATCGATCGCCTTCTGGGTTTCCTCGCCTTTGGGAATCGGCTTCCCGTGCCAGCTGGGATGATTCTCCATGAAGGAGATACCTTTCCCCTTAAGCGTCTTGGCGAGCAGAACCGTCGGTTTGCCTTTGGTACCGGCGGCAGTGTCAAAAGCCGCGAGCAGAGCGGACAGGTCATGCCCGTCAACCACCAGTACCTGCCAGCCAAAGCCGGCCCAACGGGAGCGATAACCCTCCATGTCGTGTTGCAGCATGGTCGGATCGCTTTGACCGAGTCGATTGACATCCACAATGGCACAGAGATTATCCAGCCCGCGATGGCGGGCGATCTCCGCAGCCTCCCACACAGATCCCTCGACAGATTCTCCATCACCCATCAAGACATAGATTCTGTGATCAAGCTTGTCGACATACTTCGCATTGAGGGCGATTCCAATACCGACAGGCAGTCCTTGCCCCAACGAACCTGTTGCCATATCGACAAACGACAAGCGAGGCGTCGGATGGCCTTCAAGATCAGATGTTAACGTTCGAAGCTTGAGAAGTTCGCTCTTGGGAAAGAGCCCGGCTTCAGCCCAAGCCGCATAGAGCAATGGGGCAGCGTGGCCTTTTGACAGCACGAACCGATCGCTATTGTACGCTTTCGGATTGATGGGATCGTATCGCATGACAGAAAAGAAAAGAGCCGCGACAATGTCCGCAGCGGAACAACAGCTCGATGGATGCCCGCTGCCAGCTTCGCTCGTGGCACGAACGCTCTCGATTCGGAGCTGGGTGGCCTTGTTCTGCAGTGCAGTAAGCAATTCTGGCGAGGCGGTTGAGCTGGCCATCGAGACTCCTTTCGGGATTGAATATCAAGGATGCTGCCTGACTCTTCTCGGCTTCCTCTATCGGCAGCAACACGGTGGGGCTTGAGGCTAACAAAATGAAATGGGGGAGTCAATAAACCCCTCCGAGCTGTCGGCCTGATGCCTGGCGTCACCATACAATGCGCGTTCATGAGGACCGGAAGAGTCACAGGCGGTATACATCAAGTGGCGTGACACGCCTGAAGAGGCATGTTACGAAGGGCTTCGCCCCCTCCCCTCGCGCCGGTTGTTGTGTCTTGAACAAACTAAGAGCCGGAAGCGTCTCGATCTGACTGTTTGGAATTCTTGCCCCTGTCCCCAGTGATGTGGATAGACGACCTTCTGCTACAAGGAAGTCCCTTTCACCGCTGTTATCGGATAGGACGGACCACAAAGGGAGAGGCCCAGGTTTTCGTGTCGAATGTATTCTGGATGAAAATAACAGACTCACAAACGGCAATTCAGCTAAATTTCTCTTCAAGAACAATAGGATAGCTTGACATGCCAATAATCTTCACGCAGACTCCCGTTCATGTTGGATCAGACAGAGCAGACCCTTCTTGCGACACTTGCTGAACGTGCCGGCATCGCGACGGACTATTACGATATCGCAGGCAATCGCCACCTCACCTCCGATGACACCAGGCGCGCCATTTTAACGGCCATGGGCTTTGCAGTTGACTCAGTTTCATCGGTGACAGAGGCATTACAAGAATGGGATGAGGCGCCATGGCAACGCCCTTGTGATCCAGTAAAAATTCTCTTCGACGGTGAGACCGGAACTCCTTTGTCGTGTTGTTTCGCGCTCGATGAAGGGAAAGAAACATCCATTGTCATCGAGTGGCAAATCCTCGACGAAGCGAACACCGTGGTGCGAGAGGGCCAAGCAGGGCCCGGGCTCTCCGCTGTCGAGGATCGCGTTCTCAAGGATCAACGGCGTGTGCGCATCGAGATCCCTGCTCCGCAAGGCCTCTCACTCGGATACTACAACTTGACCTTACGGGCCGAGGGTTTGGTTGGAGGCATCGTGGGGACGATGCGTGTCATCGTGGCGCCGCGCCAGTGCTATATCCCGCCGTCGATCGAGGCACGCCAACGGCTGTGGGGACTGACCTTGCAGCTCTATTCGTTGTCATCCGATCGCAATTGGGGATGCGGGGATTTCACCGATCTCAACAGGATTGTGGAGTGGGCTGGGAAAGAACTGGGCGCCGGAGTCATCGGACTCAATCCACTGCACGCCCTGCGGAATACCGCGCCCTATCACATCAGCCCTTATGCGCCGAACAGCCGTCTTTATCTCAATGAGCTCTATATCGACCTTGAACGGCTCCCGGAATTTTACGGCTCGGAAGAGGCACAGAAACAATTCCGCGCTCCAGAATTTCAAACCACCCTCCAGGCACTGAGGGCGAGCCGTCTGGTGGATTACGACACCATTGCGGCCGCCAAGCGCGCCATGCTGTATTTGGCCTACCAGAAATTCCTCACGGACGCCTACAGCGGAGAAGAACCGAATCTCCGACCGAAGACGGCTCGAGCCTGGCTTCTCGAACGGTTTATCCAGTCTGAAGGCACTCCACTCGAGCTCTATGCGACCTTCCAGGCGTTGGAGGAAGAGCGCCGGCTGATTCAATTCAAGTCGACCACCTGGCACGAGTGGCCTCAACAGTTTCAGTCCCCTGGCCAGCCGGTTCGCGAGTACGCGAAGCGGCACCGAAAACACGTTCGCTTCTTTCAGTACATTCAGTGGGTGGCAAGCGACCAGCTGAATGAGATCCGACGGACGACCGAGCAATTGACTATGCCGATCGGGCTGTATCAAGACTTGGCGCTTGGCGCCGACCGGAATGGGGCAGAGGCCTGGATCTACCAATCGGTATTGGCGCTCGGAGCTGACAGCGGCGCTCCACCTGACGCGTTTGCGCCAGAGGGGCAAAATTGGGGCTTGCCTCCGATCAACCCTCACGCGTTACGCGCCAACGGCTATGAACTGATGATCCAGCTGTTGCGCAAGAATTTCCGATCCTGCGGGGCTATCCGATTAGATCATGTCATGGCATTCTGCCGTCTCTTTTGGATTCCACGTGGGAGGCCTGCATCCGAAGGCACCTATGTGCGGTACCCCTTTGAAGACTTATTGGCGATCGTGGCATTGGAGAGCGTTCGCTCCAAAACCCTCGTCATCGGAGAAGATCTCGGCACGGTACCGGACTGGGTCAGAGAACAATTGGCGAAGGCGCGACTGCTGTCCTATCGTGTGTTCTACTTCGAGCGCAACACAGACGGCGCCATGAAGCCGCCTGGCGACTACCCCGTGCAATCGCTGGCTGTGGCTACGACACATGACTTGCCGACCCTCGCCGGATTTTGGTCCGGCGAGGACTTGCGGGTACGGTCGGAATTGGGTGCCTTTCCAGATGACACGGTGCTCCGCCAGGCTTGGGAAGGGCGCCAGCGCGACAAATCCAGCATCCTCAGTGCGCTTCAGCGAGAACAGCTCCTGCCATATGGCCTGACTGAGGACCCAGCCACCGCACCCGCCATGACGACTGAACTCTGCCAAGCGATTCATCTCTATCTGGCCCGCACACCATCCTGCATCGTGCTGGCGAACCTCGAAGACGCCTTGGGCGAACTTTCACAAACCAATCTTCCTGGGACGGTCGATACCCACCCAAACTGGACCCGGAAGTATTCGGTTCGTGTAGATGAGATGTTGGGTGATGAATGTCTGCGGCAACTTGGGGCTGCCTTGAGTTCCACCCGTCCGCTAGGGTAAGACCCTCTATCCCGGATGCTGAAAAAGTCTGCCAGCGGGGGGAGCGGATGGAGTCTGATGATCTTCTGTGCTCGCGCAACGCGCGGCCTCAGAAGGCCCTCGTTGGACGCGCGCAGTGGAAGCTCAGTCAGCCCCCATCCTTAGAGAGAAACGAGCACGTTTGGAAGGAGCATGAATAACATTCGATGCGCGTAGTAAAGGGCACCCATTACACCCATAGTTGATAAAAGCTCTTTCCTTTCAAATCGAAGGGGTTGCGTTAGCCGCTTAGGGTGTGTGAGGAGCGATTAATCCAACGGCCCGCTGATTAAGAGTCAGTTCTCGCCTCTCCTATGGAGTCCTCTGGGTTCCTCAGTCTCTTGACATTCCAGAAGGTTGCGCCTATTTCTCTTCCATGCTGTGCTCCAACTTTCTCCTGAATTTGTTCTCTCTTGCCTACACTGTGCCTACATTGTGGTCTGCTGATTCACCACTGATTTTGGTGGTTTATGGGAATCACGCGTGCCGGCAACTCAGTGTTCTGCCTACATGGCCAATGAGAAAGGGCGCATGATATGCCGCGATTGACGAAACAAGTCATTGACGAGATCCCTTTTCCGTCAGCGGGCCAGGTGTTTGTGCGCGATGTGGAACTGCCGGGCTTTGCGTTGCGGGTCACCAAAGGGCAGAATTCTTTCATCCTGGAAAAGCGCATTCGGGGAAGCATGCGCCGCCTCACGCTCGGGCCGTATGGACCGCTCACTGTGGACCAGGCCCGCAAGCTGGCAGCCATGCATGTGGGCGCGATCGCGCAGGGTGCCGATCCGGCGCAGGTCCGAAAGGATCGGCTGCACGAACCCACGTTTGGAGATCTGACCGCGCAGTATCTCGAGCGGCATGCGCCACGCAAACGCTCCGCCCGCGATGATCGAGCGATGCTCACCACCCATCTCGCGGTCTTTCGCACGAGGAAACTCACAGATCTCAACCGCAACGACGTGGCTCGCCTCCATGCGCAGGTCGGGGGGACAGCACCCTATCGTGCCAATCGTCTCGTGGCGTTGCTCCGGAAGATGTTCAACCTGGCGCGGGACTGGGGCCTGTATGCGGGAGAGAATCCCGCCACCCGAATCCAGATGTTTCGAGAAGAATCTCGTGATCGGTTCGTCCAGCCTGAGGAACTCCCGCGATTGTTTCATGCCATCGCGGAGGAAGGAGATCCTTCTGTCCGCGCAGTCTTGCTGACCGCGCTCTTGACTGGCGCGAGACGGACCGAGGTATTGACCATGCAGTGGAATGAGGTGAGTTTGACCAAGGCCGAGTGGCGGATCCCACACACGAAAGCCGGACGCCCGCATCTCTTGCCCTTGCCCCACGCACTCGTGGCCACGCTCCGGAGCCTGCCCCGCGCGGACGGGAATCCCTATGTGTTTCCTGGGCAGAATGGTACCGGTCATCTCCAAAATATGAAACGGGCCTGGGACCGCATTCGGTTGGATGCGGGAATTCAAGATGTGCGGTTTCATGATCTCCGTCGGACGGTCGGATCATGGTTGGCGGGGAGCGGAGAAAGCCTGCACCTGATCGGAAAAGTATTGAACCACCGTGATGTGAGTACCACGGCCATCTACGCGCGGTTGAACCTCGATCCCGTGCGGCAGGCCTTGGAGCGCAATGCGACGAAAATGCTGGAGGCGGCAGCCCCTCAACGGACTCCGGTAGTCATGAGAACAGAAAGGAAACGAGCACGATTGCCGCGCCATCCAAGTTCCCACAACTTGGAACCCGCTCGTCGTGAGGCAGGTTGTGAGATCCTCCCGGTAACGGCATCTCGCTAACCTGTGATCGGCTTGCTTTCGACGGGGCTCCCTTCTGTTAGTATGCGTTCAGCCCATGCTGGCGAATCTCCGAGAATGCTTTGTTCAAGACGACACGTTCAACCGATCTGTGGAGGGTGGATCCATTGATTAAGAGATGCGATCGGGAGCATGAGGTAATCTTTGATTGATGGTGTGCCCTTTGTTCCGCGATGCTATGCCTCAGTAATATCCACGGTTGCGCCTACCACCGGCACCTAGCATGCTGTCCCGCAAGCATCTGGTTTAGAACCATGTCTGCGGCTCTTCTCACCCCCTGATATAACACCCACTTCGCGCCTTACAGTCTGACACGGTTTCTAGACAGGTCCTTGAGCCCAGCCTTTTGCACCCTCTAAGGCATTGAAGATCTCAACAAATGAAGGTTTAATTGGTTTTGGTCCCTCTCCTATCGCATTCGCCACTCGCACGGCGGCACCGGCTTGCCCTCACGGACAATTCC
>DATIQH010000004.1:0-4555 GCA_035471155.1 Nitrospiraceae bacterium
CCTTGACCTTCAAGCTCGTAGGGCCGATCATGAGTGCGAAAGTGGCGCTCTAGCAGAAGAAACCTGTTATTTGGTTTGTCTCGTTTCTTTGGTTGAATAAAACCAACTAGATGAACAAAACAAACCAAATGAACCAAATAAACCTGGTTCGTGAAGAGGGTTGTCGATGATTGCCGAATGTGTCGGACTCGATATCGGACAGACGGCCTTTAAGGCCGTTCGGTTTCGCCGCCGCCTGACAGGGCGCGAATCGGTGGAGTATTTCCACCAGCCTGTTCCCTATGGTCGCCAGGAATACACGAACCCGGCGCATCGCACGGCCATGCTCAGAAACTTTCTCTGGCAGCATGGTTTATACGGCAGCGGAGAAATCGTTACCGCACTCCCCTGCCAGGATGTATTTGTCAGAACGCTTTCCTTCCCTTTTCGCGACGCATCCAAACTGGCGCAGGTGGTTCCATTCGAAATGGAAAATCTGATTCCTATGCCTTTGGAAGACGTCACCGTCGGCAGTCTGGTGCTGCCTGCGCGAGAGTCCCAGGAAGGGACGGAAAAATCCAAAGGGTCCGATGTGCTTGTGACTGCAGCGCCCAAAGCAAAAATTGCTGAACATTTGCGGTTTATGGCTTCCGCCGATTTGAATCCCTCTGCAATCACGATTGACGGCATGGCCCTGTTTTCTGTCAGCCAATTTCTGAAAGAAGAAGGGGCTCAGGTTCCCGGCGACATGGCGATTATCGATGTCGGAGCCTCGAAGACGACCCTGTGCCTCGTGCATGAAGGCCGCCCCGTGTTGTTGCGGACCGTGCTGTGGGGCGGGAATCACCTCACCCATGCGCTTGCCGTGCGTTATGCGTGCAGTTTTGCCGAAGCGGAACGACGTAAGCGGGCCATGGCTGTACAAGAAATCGATGCCTGGCTTGAACCGGTCCTCAAAGAGTTACGCGTCTCCCTCCAAGCCTACGAAGGCACCGTCCATCAGCGGTTGACCCATTGTTGGGTCTCGGGCGGTGGCTCGAAACTGAAAGAACTGAGCGGGCATATGGCACATCAATTGGGCTTGGCCCCGGTCGGTCCTCGGCAAGGATTCGGATCGAACTGTCCCCGCGCCTTTTCCATTGCCTTCGGGTTGGCGATCCATCCAACCATTGTCCGCCCCCGATGGAAGTCACGATTGGTGGGATCGAATCTCGCCTTGGATTTCAAAGCCGGCATCGATGCTTCGTCTGCCACAACGAATATCTCGAAGCAGGATCGACGGCTGGCCCTATGGGGAGGGCTCATCCTGGCCATTCTGGCGCTCGCAGACATTTCTGTGCGTGTCGTTCTGAAGGATTCGACCGTCAAGGATCTCAAGCGCGGTCTCCAGGCGCAATACGAGCAAACATTTGGTCCTGGCGCTGGTCCTGGTGAGGAGCTGGACCAGGCGCGCTATCGAGTCTCACAGCTGGAGAAAAGTCTCTCGCTCGTCGACGGCACAGGCTCTAATGTCCTTATGGGGCTAGCAGAATTGGTGAAACATGTGCCTTCGGGGATACCGTTGAAAGTACGGGATCTGACGATCGACGGGAACAGCATCCATCTGGAGGGAGAAACCACAACCTTCGATGCAGTCGATAAGATCAAGCAGGCCTTCGCGGCGGACGAGACCCTGCAGGACGTGTCCGTCAGCGATACCCGTGTCGGAGCCATGCAGAACCAGGTCGTGTTTCGTCTCACCTACACGGTGCAACGGCCATGAAGCAGATGCTGAAGGACCGGTGGCAGCAATTCTCGCCGCGCGAGCGCATCATCGTGGCCGCCGGTGGAGCCCTGGCCGCGGCAGCGCTCGTGTTTCTGCTGATCGTCGACCCGCTTATGGCCACGATCGACAAGCTTGACCGGCAAGCGCGGCGAAAAGCAAAAGACAGTCAGGAGTTGGCGCTCGTGGCGCAGGATTACCTGCTCAAACAAGCGCGCATGGCTAAGCTCGAAGCGCGCATGCCGAGCCCGCCGGCTCAGTTCTCGCTGCTGGCGTTTATGGAAGAAGCGACGACAACGGCGCAGATTCGCGATCGGATCGCCGGCATGCAGCCGCAAGCCCCCATTGTCGTCCAGGGCTATCAGGAAACCGCCGTTGACCTTCGGCTCGACGGCGTGACGCTTCCTCAACTCCTTGCGCTACTGGAGACGATCGAGCGAGCCCCTTATGAAGTTCAGGTGCGCCATCTGCAGATGAAACCGAAATACGACAATCCGATCAATCTCGACGCGACACTGAAAATTGTCACCTATGCGAAGGTCTGATGAACGTGGCATCGCCCTCCTTCTCACCCTCCTCGTCCTGACACTCCTGGTTGCGCTGATCCTCGAGTTCGACGCAGAGGCGAGGCGGGAATACCGCGACGCCGCTGCCTTTCGCGATAACTTCAAAGCCACCGTTCTTGCCCGCGCGGCAGTGCAAGCAGCCCGCGGCACCTTGCAGCAAGATTTCCTGAAGGACAAGCAAACGGGTCAGGCCTTCGACGCTCTTACTGACATATGGGCTATTCCCATCATGAACTATGCTATCGGTGATGGGTTTCTGACTGCCCAGATGGAAGATGAACGAGGCAAGCTGAATCTGAACGATCTGGCAGCCGGTGGAGACCTCGTTGCCAAGAAATCCAGAGTTCAGAGGTTCAAGCGGCTTTTCGAGCTCCTGCAGATCAATCCAGATCTGGTGGATGCGATTGTCGATTGGGTGGATGATAACGATGTGCCGGAACCAGCCGGCGCGGAGAGCCTCTACTATCAAACGCTGCGTCCCTCCTACCGGGCAGCCAACGCTCCCTTGCAGACACTCTTGGAATTGCGCCTGATGAAGGGAATGACGCCCGAGATCATCGCGAAGCTGTCAAAACTGGTGACCGTCTATCCACCAGAAGGACAGGGCAAGGTGAATCTGAATACTGCCCCTCCTCTTGTGATTCAAGCCCTCGATCCTGGCATTACACAAGGCATGGCTGCGGATATCGTGCAGGCACGCCCATTCAAGACTATTGTGGACCTGGATCGGGTAAGTAGTTTTGAGGATATTGGAAAACAACTCCGTCCTCAGAACCTGTACGACGTCAAGAGCGATCTCTTCTTGAGCCGCATGTCGGTGCGTGTAAACGAAGTGACCAGAAATGTGATCGTGGTGCTCCAGCGCGATCCGAACAATGGGATGGGTACGGTGAAGTACTACCGCGTCCTCTAACCTTCGTTACTCCAACAGGCATCGAACATTGCCAACCCTTTCCAGTTTCAAGCTCGATCGTTCGCAGATGCCCGAATGATCTATCGAGTCTAGCAACGGGGGGTGGTCAAGGACCTGAGGAGATTCTCCATGCCTTCGCCCTTTCGGTTGTGCTAGGCTGCTGATGGGCCTACACTGAACGAATCGGCTATGTCTCATCATCCACAACGTGCCCTTGTCCTGCTGATCGGAATCACATTGACCCTGTCTGCCTGCGCAACGGGGCCAGAATTAGATTTAACAATCCATGAATCAGACCGAGGCGCGGTGTATGTGGAACGGATTCCCGATCGATCGTTCCGAGCCGCTCACCCCATCACGTTGTCGGCAGATACGCTGGCCCGGGTCCTTCGCGGCGTGGCAGTCAAGGAAGACCGGGGGCCGTTCGGAAACGTCATCATAGGCCGGTCAATTGTTCGAGCGTTTAGGGATGAGGATATTCAGTTCCTAGCGCCGCTACTGGCGGAGGGACTCGCCAGAGCTGCGTCGGACCAGCAGGTGGGGTTTCGCGTCGCTCAACCGGAGATGGTGGAATTGACGAGAGGCTCGCTCTACGCCTACGGACGATCACTGTATCTGACTGTGCCCTGGCTGGTTCCCCTGTCCGGGAACGGAGCTGCTGCGCCGGCGCTACCACCCACGATCCTCTTTGTTCCGGAGTCGGCAAAACGGCCGAACACGTATCGCGACACGCGCTCGACCGAAATGACGCTGGTCATCGACTATGGCCTACTCGCTTCACTCCCCACGGACTCAGGAGCAGCACCGCCCGGTCAAGCCCCCACCGGTGCATCTGTAGTGCTCCCTTGAAATCAAGCCACCTGGGTTGATTTCAGAGGAGCACTACAAAAGTTCTGGCGTGACCTCATAGTTTTCCTGCAGCCTGCGATTACCTGCTCGAAGCTCTTCGAATCCCCATTCTAAATTAACAATTCTGTAACTCCACCGTCATCTCGCCTTAATAAATTGGGCCTATCCTTCCTGACAGACAAGCCAATGGATAGTCCCCAACAAGTAGAACAGGAGGTATTTGCATGAGACGACCGTGGTTCACGACCATTGCCTGCGTGATCGGCCTTGGATTGATCGTTCAGAGCAACATGGCCCAAGCTGGACTTGAAGACACGCTCTACGAGAAAGGCCTGGTCAACAAAGAAGAATGGCTCAAGGCTAAAGCTGACCAGGAGAAACTAGAGCTGCGCGAGAGCGTGCACGCGCTCATGGAAGGCGTGCCGCAGGGGTTGTCAGTGGAGGCGATCGGCGGCGAGATGGCGAGCGTGGAAGGCGTGGTATCGG
>DATIQH010000005.1:0-1767 GCA_035471155.1 Nitrospiraceae bacterium
GCTCATAGCGGGAGCCCGGCCAAATTTCATTAAGATCGCTTCTATCGTGTAGGCGATTCACCATGTCCAGCGTACAGGCAAACAGACGCTCGACATGGTGCTTGTCCATACAGGGCAACATTACGACGAGAAAATGTCCAAAACGTTTTTCAAGGAACTCGGGATTCCTGAGCCGACGATGAATCTCGAAGTTGGGTCAGGTTCCCACGCGGTTCAGACCGCCGAAATTATGAAGCGATTCGAACCGGTCCTTCTACAGGAACGCCCCGATGCGGTAGTCGTGGTCGGAGACGTCAATTCCACCATTGCCTGTTCTCTGGTCGCCGCAAAAGTGAATTATCCTATGGAGAGGCCAAGGAACAACCTCACACGGCCATTGATCGTCCATGTAGAAGCAGGGCTTCGCAGTCATGATTGGACAATGCCCGAGGAGGTCAACCGTGTCTTGACGGATCGATTAGCCGATCTGTTGTTCGTCACTGAACAGAGCGGCATGAAACATCTTCGGGCCGAGGGCGTTCCAAAGAGGCGTATCCACATCGTCGGTAATACGATGGTCGATACATTGCTTCGTCATCGTGGACATGCCCTTGAGTCGACTATTCTGCAACGGCTTGGTCTTCAGCCGGTAGCGCGTGAACGGTCAGGAGTGACATACCCTTCTACATCCCGCCGAGGCGTGCCCCATTCAGATGTGGCGCCGTATGCGCTGGTTACATTGCACCGGCCAGGCAATGTCGATGATCTTGAGGTGTTTAAAGGCATCCTGGACGCGTTGACTCAGATCGCTCGAGAAGTGCCGGTCATTTTCCCCGTCCATCCACGCACGGTGGGGCGAATTGCCGAGTATGGATTGGGAAAATACTGCCGGATTCTTCAAGGCCTTGATCCCATCTCCTCCCAAAAGGGTATCCTGCACTGCATTGAACCTCTTGGGTATCTGGATTTTCTGTGTTTGATGTCGCACGCCCGATTGGTTCTGACAGACTCTGGAGGGATTCAGGAAGAGACAACGGCACTCGGCGTACCCTGTGTGACCCTTCGAAACAACACGGAGCGGCCGGTGACTCTTATGCGCGGCACCAATCGTCTGGCCGGGACGAATCCAAAGGCGATCGTCCGACAGGCGCGAGCATCGCTGAAAGCGAAGGGTGTCACCCCACGTACTCCTCCCCTATGGGATGGAAAAGCTGCTCAACGGATCGTTTCCATTCTTATGAAGGAACTGAAAACTGGAAGCAGGGCGCAAGGTAAAAAATGACAGTGCGAGCAACACTCTGAGGTTCTTTTCTTGAATCGCTATGGCGTCTTCAATCGAGGGTTACGCCAGCTTCACGCTCTTCCTGAATTCTTGAGCGGAACCATCGAAACTATCTATTTGCGCACACCTCCCGGGCTGACGGCCACTCTTGGGTGGGGACGCCGAAAATATGCTCGTCGTGCGCGGCGTGAGGCGCACGCGCTTGGGATCCCATTTCTCTGTCTTGAGGACGGATTTGTGCGTTCGGTTGGCCTGGGCAGCAGTGAACCGCCGCTCTCTATTGTGGTCGATGATGTGGGCATCTATTACGACGCCACGTCTCCTTCCCGCCTGGAATCTCTGATCATGCGGCCTTTCACGGCCTCGGAACTCGCCCGCGCGCAAGCCCTCGCGACAGCTTGGAGGAATGGCTGCATCTCGAAATACAATTACGTGCGTGACTATGCGGAGCCGTTGCCTCCCCGTTATGTGCTTGTGGTGGATCAGACCTGGGGCGACGCATCGAT
>DATIQH010000006.1:0-2016 GCA_035471155.1 Nitrospiraceae bacterium
GCATGGGTGGCATGGTGATGGGTGAGCGGGAGATTCCACCACTCTAGCGGGAACAGAAGCCTCATCGCGTCCATCCGAACTTTATCCCCGTCATCACCCTCAACTCGGCCTCCGGCATTATCGCGATGGCCTACGGCGCCAAGGGCCCCAATCTGACCATCTCCACAGCCTGCTCCTCCAGCGCCCATGCGCTCGGACAAGCGCTCCACTGTATACGCGAAGGTCGGGCGGACGTCGTAATTGTTGTGGGAGCCGACGCCAGCATTACTCCGCTCGTCTTCGCCGGATTTTGTTCCCTGCGCGCCCTCTCGTCAAAATTCAACGACCATCCGGAGAAGGCCTCTCGGCCTTTCGATCGGTCGCGCGACGGTTTTATCATGGGAGAAGGCGCCGGAACGCTCATCGTGGAATCGGCTGCCCATGCCAAGAAGCGCAATGCGAGAATCTATGCTGAAATTGCTGGCTACGCCGCGACCAGCGAGGCCTATCACATGGTGATCCCTCGTGAAGATGGCCTGGAGGTCGCTCATACCATGAAGCTGGCTCTCGCTGATGCCGGCGTAACCCCGGCACAGGTGGATTACATCAATGCGCATGCCACGTCGACAACTATCGGCGACGCCGTCGAAGCCAAAGCGATCAAACAGCTCTTTAGGTCGCGCGCAGACAAGGTTGCCATCAATGCCACCAAGTCGCTGATCGGCCACACACTTGGGGCCGCCGGCGCCATCGGAGGCATCGCCTCGGTGCTGGCTCTTCACACGGGCCAAATCCATCCGACTGCTAACTACGATGACCCGGATCCGGCTTGTGCGTTGGCAGGGCTTTCACGATCAATGCAAGAGCGCCGCGTAAAAGTCGCTTTGTTGAACGCGTTTGGATTTGGCAGTAACAATGCCGCCGTGGTATTCAAACAGGCACCAACTGCAAGCCGAAGGTCAGACGGTTGAAGGGACAAGCTCGGAGAGCGAAGTTCCGAGCACTTCAGCCTTCCTACCCTGTTACCTTTCACGATAACGACGGAGAAAATAGACTGATGGTAGCCGATCCCACCATATCACTGAAGATCCGCGCTGCCTTGGGCGAGTACTTGAAACGCGATCACTCGACGATACTGCTCACGCAGCATCTACGCGATGATTTAGGTCTCGACTCGATGGCGGTGATCGAATTGCTGTATCGCATTGAGGAAGCCTTCGATCTCCAAATCCCCGATCAAGACCTGGTGGGGCTGACAACGGTCGGCCACGTCGTGCACTATGTTGAGAAGCGGCTGGGGAAACCTGCTGCCCCGCCCAGAACCCAAAAATCAGCAAAGCCGTCTAAGCCGAAGGGCACAAAGAAGTCATAATCCCTATGGCAACACAAGCACACAGTCCAATCTCACTGAGACAAATCCACGATGTGGTCGGCGGAGAACTTGTGGGAGCGCCACAGGCTTCGATTACGAGCCTGGCCGGCTTTGAAGAGGCAGGCCCAAACGATTTGACCTTCATCACAATGGACCGTATGCTCAAGACGGGCCGGCCCATCTCTGCCGGAATACTCATCGCTCACCGGCGTCTTACAGAGATTGCTAATCCCCACATCGTCGTCGCCAATCCCGCACTGGCCTTTGCCAGGGTCACCAGGAGATTTTTTTGCCCTGTCACCCCTCCCCGCGGAATCGATGCGGCCGTCGTCCGCGGCATCGATACACAGGTCGGCTCGGATGTCTCAATTTGGCCGGGAGTCACTCTGGGAGATCGAGTGACGATTGGCGCGCGAGTGACACTCTATCCCGGTGTGTTTATTGGTGACGATACAACGATTGGGGACGATACGCTTCTCTATCCGAATGTCGTCGTCAGGGAAGGATGCACAATTGGAGCGCGGGTGATTATCCATAGCGGCACCGTGGTTGGAGGGCAGCAGAATGTGATTCCGCCGCCCGTTCGGTGTACAAAATTTGTCAGAATTCAGCGACTATTCCGGCACAATCTCATAGGCTTGGTCATCCAGAACGAAGATGACATG
>DATIQH010000007.1:0-3417 GCA_035471155.1 Nitrospiraceae bacterium
CCGCATGAGCATGTGAGACTCAATCTGCTGAGCCGTATCGAGACCGACACCGATGACGATCAGTAATGATGTGCCGCCGAAATAGAACGGCACATTCAGTTTATAGATCAATAACTCAGGGATCACACACACAATCGCGAGGTAAATTGACCCCGCAAACGTAATGCGTGTGAGCACTTTATAAATGTAGTCTGAGGTCCTGGTGCCAGGGCGAATTCCTGGAATAAACCCACCGTACTTTTTCATATTGTCTGCCATGTCCACCGGGTTCAAGACCACGGCGGTATAAAAGAAGCAGAAAAACAGAATCAGACCAACGTACATCAGTGTATAGAGCAGCGACCCGGGCGCGAGCTGAGCGCCGAAGGCCTTGACCCACGGGGTCTCAAAAAACCCGGCGATCGTCGCGGGAAACGCGATAATCGACGAGGCAAAAATAGGTGGAATCACCCCCGCAGTATTGATCTTCAGTGGAATATGCGTGCTCTGCCCGCCGAATACTCTGCGTCCTATGACCCGCTTTGCATACTGGACCGGTACTTTTCGTCGTCCACTTTCCAGAAAGACGATGGCGGCCACCACCACGACCATCAGCAAAGCGAGGGAGACCAGCAAGAAAATGCTGAGTTGCCCGACTTTGTACAATTCGAAGGTCTGGGCCACCGCGGAAGGCAAGCGCGCGACAATCCCCGCAAAAATAATCAAGGAAATGCCATTCCCGATGCCTCGCTCGGTAATCTGTTCACCGAGCCACATGAGGAAGCCTGTACCGGCCGTCAAGGTGATGACCGTCATCAGACGGAATCCCCACCCTCCGGTCATCACGAATGCGCCGTTATTCATTTGTTCGAGACCAATGGCGATCCCGAAACCCTGAATGATCGCAATCCCGATCGTCCCGAATCGAGTGTACTGAATAATCTTTTTCCGGCCGCGCTCGCCCTCCTTGGCCAACTTCGTCAGGTGCGGAACCACTACGGTCAACAGCTGAAGAATGATCGACGCGCTGATGTAGGGCATAATGCCCAGCGCCAAGATCGTCAATCGTGAAAGCGACCCACCTGAAAAAATATCCAAAAACCCGAGTAGGGCACCGCCCTCCTTTTGCAGAAACTCTGAAAGGGCCTCGCCGTTAATCCCAGGCGTAGGAATATGCGCCCCGATGCGATATACGATCAACATCCCCACGGTAAAGAGGATGCGGGTGCGCAGCTCGGGGATTTTTAAAATATTCTGAAAACTGGTCAGGAGTCTTTCAAACACCGGGGATGACCTCGACTCTCCCTCCAGCTGCTTGAATCTTTGCCTCTGCGGACTTGCTGAACTTGTGCGCTTGCACCACAATCGCTTTCGTGAGGTCTCCGTTTCCGAGAATCTTGATCGGCAACGACTTGCGTTTAACCAAGCCGACATCCACCAGCGTCTGCGGGGTAATGGTGCCGGACACGATTAGGTCACTCAAGCTTTTCAAGTTAACAATCGAATACTCCTTACGAAAAACGTTCGTAAAGCCATGCTTCGGCACTCGACGGATCAGAGACATCTGACCACCTTCGAACCCGCCAGCCTGTCGACTCCGACCACCTGACCTGGCTAACAAACCCTTATGGCCTTTGCCTGATGTTTTCCCATGACCGGAGCCTGGGCCTCGGCCGATACGTTTACGTCGTTTTCTGGATCCTTTCGCAGGACCGAGCTCATGTAAGTTCATTGTGGCTGCACTTCCAATAGATATCCGACTTTGCCGATCATCCCTCGGACTTGTGAGGTATTGGGCCGGGTCACCCTCTGCCTGATCTTCCTCAAGCCGAGACCACTCAACACAAGCCGGTGCTTTTGCGGGGTGCCGATAGGGCTTCGCCGCAAGGTAATCACGAATCCCTTTGGGACAGTCAGGGCGGTCGCAGTCTTTGCTCTTGGCATTAGGCACTCACCCTATTCTGCGCGTCGCCCACCGCATGACGGCGCGTTTTGAGCGCATCTTCAGCATTGCGCAGCTGGCAGAGGCCGTTGAGCGTGGCGCGAACCGTATTAAAGGGGTTCCCACGACCCAGCGTCTTCGCAATAACATTATGGACACCCGCGACTTCGACCACTGCTCTGACAGCGCCTCCGGCAATAATTCCTGCACCCTTCTTTGCGGGCTTCAAGAGAACATGTTCTGCTCCGAACAGCCCATGAACCTCATGCGCAATTGTTCCGGACGTGAGAGCGACGTGGACCAAGTTTTTCTTGGCTTGCTCAACCGCCTTCGAGATCGCCACAGGCACTTCAGCAGCCTTCCCTTTTCCGATGCCGACCCACCCCTGCCCATCTCCCACGACAACCAACGCGCAGAAATTGAACCGCTTTCCACCCTTCACAACTTTCGCAACACGGTTGATAAAGACAACCTTGTCCTTCAGGCTTAGTTCATCTGGATTAACTCGCACCTAGCATTTCTCCTCTTTATTCCTTTCGCTCCCACACCAACAGGGAAGCGAGGCACGATCTAAAACTGCAGGCCGCCTTCACGCGAGGCTTCAGCCAACGCCTTGACGCGCCCGTGATACATCCGGCCGCCTCGATCGAACACCACGGCCTGCACTTTGGCCGCCTTCGCCCGTTCAGCCAACAATTTCCCAACAGCCTTAGCGCCTTCGATACTACCGGTGGACTTCAGAGACGTACGCAGCGACTTATCCAGGGAAGACGCGGCCGCCAACGTGGCCCCCTTGAGATCGTCAACGATCTGGGCATAGATATGAGAGCGGCTGCGAAACACATTGAGGCGTGGCCGCTCAGCCGTTCCAAAGACTCGCTTTCGCACCCGCTGCTTCCGCCTGGTTAACTGACTCGCTTTATCCGCCGTATTCATGCATCACCCTACTTCCCTGTCTTTCCGGCTTTCTTACGCAAGGCTTCCCCGGCATAGCGAACACCCTTTTGCTTATAGACATCGGGCGGCTTGATGGCTCGCAAGTTCGCCGCAACCTGACCCACCAACCGCTTGTCGGCTCCCTTGACATTAATCAGGGTTTGCTTGTCCACCTTCACGTCGATTCCAGCCGGAATCGGGTAGATGACTGGGTTGATATAGCCCAAATTAAAGCTCATCGTTCGACCCTGCACTGCGACCTTATATCCGACTCCGGTGATTTCCAGATTACGTTCGTAGCCCTTCGTCACACCCTGAACGATGTTGCTCAACTCCGCGCGGGTTAACCCATGCATGGCGCGGATTTGACGATCATCATTTGACCGACTCACCACGAGCTGTCCATTTGCAATCGAGACCCCCAGCCCCGTGGATAACGACCAATCGATTTTCCCAAGAGGGCCCTTCACGGATACGACAGACCCGGCAACTTTCACGTCCACTCCCGCTGGAATCTGGACTGGCTTCTTTCCTATGCGTGACATCGATGCCTCATTCCT
>DATIQH010000008.1:0-8038 GCA_035471155.1 Nitrospiraceae bacterium
AGCTGTACGGCTTGAAGGTCATCAAGGCCCGTATTGAAGATAATATCAACAATGTGACTCGCTTTCTTGTCTTGTCACAGAAGCCGCCCGAGCGGACAGGGAAAGATAAGACGTCACTCATGCTCTCAGTGAAAGACAAAGTCGGCGCCCTATACGATCTCCTCAGGCCTTTTGCCTCCCATGGCCTGAGCATGACCAAGATCGAATCTCGTCCTTCCAGGCGAAAAGCCTGGGAGTACATTTTCTTCGTCGACATCGAAGGGCATATGGAGGAAGAGAGGGTGAAGAAAGCTATCGAAGAAATCACAGGCCGCTGTCTCTTCATGAAAGTGTTGGGCTCCTATCCAGCCCACAATTGATGCTATGCCGTTGAAGGTTCATCCAGATATTGCCTCATTGAATCCCTATGTTCCCGGGAAGCCGATTGAGGAACTCCAACGGGAGCTGGGCCTTGCGCGCGTCATTAAACTGGCATCTAACGAGAATCCGTTAGGCTCCTCCCCGAAGGCGCTCGCCGCGTTGAGCGAGGGAGTCTCGACCCTGCATCGCTATCCTGACGGAGGAGCGTTTCGCTTGCGAGAGGCTCTGGCAGATCGTTGGAAGGTGACGCCGGATCAAGTCATTCTTGGGAACGGATCGGACGAAATCTTGGGGCTGCTCGCCCGGACGTTTTTGGCTCCGGGTGATGAAGCGGTCATGGCCGATCAGACCTTCGTGATATACAAAATGGAGGTTGCCGCAGCTCATGGAACGCCCATCATTGTCCCGTTGAAGCAGTGGCGGCACGATCTTCACGCGATGGCGGATGCCATCACCGACCGGACGAGACTCCTGTTCCTCTGTAACCCCAATAATCCAACCGGAACGATGGTGTCATCCGCTGAAGTCGAGCGGCTGCTCTCGCGCGTGCCGGCACATGTCGTGGTCGTGTTCGATGAAGCCTATTTCGAGTATGTCAGGAGTGAGCAGTTTCCGGATTCCATGGCCTATGTGAGACAGGGACGGAACGCGATCGTGTTGCGGACGTTTTCGAAAATCTACGGTCTCGCTGGATTGCGAATCGGGTATGGCGTGACGACAGCGGAGATCACCAATTTCTTGAATCGAGTTCGACCACCCTTCAATGCCAACAGCCTGGCGCAGCGCGCCGCGCTCGCCGCTCTTGGAGACGACGAGCATGTGGCGCGGAGTCGGGCAGTGAATGCAGCCGGAATGGAGCAAATGGTTAAGGGATTGACCGCGCTCGGGTTTAAGCCGATCCCCAGCGAAGCAAATTTTGTGTATGTCGATGTTGGACGAGATGGCCGAGCGGTATTCGAAGCCCTCCTGAGGGAGGGCATCATCGTTCGTCACATCGAGGAGCGCATGGTTCGAGTGACCATCGGTCTGGAAGAAGAAAACAGGGTATTCTTGGCTGCGCTCAAGCGGGTGATCCATCCCGCAGTAAGCGCAGGATGAGGGCACTATGATCATCGTATTAAAACCCGAGGCAAGCGAACGGGAAGTTGACCATATTATCGATCGGCTTCGCGAGTTGGGACTGAAGTCGCAGCTCTCGACCGGTCAGGAACGGACGATTATTGGAGTCATCGGCGACGACCGGGTCCTCCATAACCAGCCGCTCACGGCGTTGCCGGGCGTTGAAAGTGTCTTGCCAATTCTTGCCCCTTGGAAGCTTGTCAGCCGGGAGTTTAAGCGTGAAGGCACAGTCATTCATGTGGGCAATCTGAAGATCGGCGGCAACAAGCTGGTTATCATGGCGGGGCCCTGCGCGGTGGAACGGCTCGAAATCACGGTCGGTATTGCCCATGAGGTCAAGGCCGCCGGAGCGAGCATTTTGCGCGGTGGCGCCTACAAGCCACGTACGTCACCGTACTCCTTTCAGGGGTTAGGGCGTGAAGGATTGGACTATCTGGTTGAGGCGAAGAAACAAACCGGATTGCCGGTGGTCAGCGAGATTCTGGATACCCGCGACATCGAATTGTTTCTCGAAAAAGCCGACATCATCCAGATTGGCGCCCGCAACATGCAGAACTTTGAACTGCTCAAGGAGGTTGGAGCCTACGACAAGCCGGTGCTGTTGAAGCGGGGACTTTCGGCGACGATTAAGGAGTTTCTCTTGTCGGCGGAGTACATCATGTCCCGCGGGAATCAGAACGTCATGTTGTGCGAGCGAGGGATCAGGACGTTCGAGACGCAATATCGCAATACACTCGACCTTGCCGCAGTCCCGACCTTAAAGGAGCTGTCGCATTTGCCCGTTATCGTCGATCCCAGCCATGCGACCGGCAAGTGGAATCTGGTGGCGCCGATGTCGAAAGCAGCGGTGGCTGCGGGGGCGGACGGCATTCTAATCGAAGTCCATTCGAACCCGGAATGCGCGTTGTGCGACGGTGAGGAATCTATTAAGCCGAGTCAGTTCAAGGAACTGATGCAGGACATGCGAAAGATTGCGGTGGCGGTCGGCCGGGAAGTGTAGTCGGGAAGGCTGTGTTTGAAGGACTGAGAATTGAGGCGTGACCTCGGCCGAGTTTGAGACATGATGCGGCATTTCAATCAGGTTGCGATTGTCGGGGTTGGATTGATCGGCGGATCGCTCGGCATGATTCTCCGCCGAAAGGGGTTGGCATCAAAGGTCGTCGGGATCGGGCGGCGTGTCGAAAACCTGAAAACGGCGGTCGAGCTTGGCGCGATCGACTCCTACGTCGTGGACGCGAAAGATGGAGTGAGGGATGCCGACCTGGTTGTGTTAGCCACACCGGTCGATACCTATGACCGGCATCTGACTGAGTGGGCATCCTGCTTGAAACAAGGCGCGATTGTGACCGATGTCGGAAGTGTGAAGGGCTTGCTGGTGGAGCAGGCTGAACGAGCCATGCCGGCCGGTGTCCATTTCGTGGGAGCCCATCCCATTGCCGGGAAAGAAAAGACCGGCGTGGTCGCCGGATCGGACCAGCTCTTTAAGGGGGCGCGATGTATTATCACTCCGACAAAAACGACGAATCCGGAGGCGCTTGAGCAGGTCCGTGCGATGTGGCAGGAAACCGGTTCGGTGGTGCTCACGATGGATGTCCATCTGCATGACAAAATTCTTGGAGCAGTCAGTCACCTGCCTCATGTGGCGGCGTTTGCCTTGATGAATGCCCTGGCCGAGATTCGCGATCAACAGATTCCCTCCCTCGATCTGGAAAGCCATTCGGGGGGCGGATTGCGGGATACGACCAGGATTGCAGCCAGTTCGCCTGAAATGTGGCGGGATATCTTCCTCTGGAACCGCGACAATGTGGTCGCGTTCATTGAGGCCTATGAGCGCTCGCTGAGCCAACTGAAGCAGCTCATTCGAGTAGGCGATGCCGCAGGCATTGAAAAGGAACTTGAGCGGGCAAAGCAGGAACGGGAGAAACTTTCCACGCGACCGCGCGTCTCCACGTAGCACACCTATGGCGTCGTTGACCATCACACCAGGCCGACCTTTACAGGGAACGATTTCTGTCCCGGGCGATAAGTCGATCACCCATCGCGCTATCATCCTGACAGCATTGGCGAACGGGGTCAGCAGAGTTGCACGCTATTGCCGAGGCGAAGATTGTCTGAATACGATGCACGCGTTCCAGGCGCTGGGCATACGTATCGACGAGTCGGACGAAGAGCTCTGCGTGCATGGCAAGGGACTCTGGGGTCTGACTGAACCGAACGGGCCGATTGATTGCGGGAATTCAGGAACAGGCATTCGTCTCCTGACCGGTCTGCTGGCAGGACAGGATTTTTTCACGGTGCTGACCGGCGACGAATCGATTCGTCGCCGTCCCATGGGGCGGATCGTCAAACCGTTGCGGGAAATGGGGGCGAATATCGCCGGACGCAAAGGCGGTGAACTTGCGCCTTTAGGTGTGACGGGGAATCGTCTCCGTGCGATCACGTACACCTCTCCGGTGGCGAGCGCGCAAATCAAGTCGGCTTTGTTGCTCGCGGCCTTGTTTGCCGAAGGGACGACCCGCCTGGCAGAGCCGCGTCTCTCACGGGACCATACAGAACGGTTATTTCAGTTTTTTAATATTGGCTTTCGACGCGAAGGGACGACTCTTATTATCGATGGACGACCGGCGCTTGGATGGAATGCGGTGCCGCAATTGGCCGTGCCGGGGGATTTTTCATCCGCCGCATTTTTCATCGTGGGCGCGACGATTGTCTCCGGTTCGGATGTGACGATTCAGCAGGTGGGGATTAATCCGACCAGGACCGGTTTGTTGGACGTGCTGACGAGAATGGGCGCGGACATTCAATTACTCAATCGACATGAAGAGGCGGGGGAGCCGGTTGTAGATATTCGAGTAAAATCAGCTCGGTTGCGCGGGGTAGCGATAGGGGCCGACTTGATCCCTCAAACGATCGATGAGGTTCCGATTCTCTGTGTTGCGGCTGCCGTCGCAGAGGGTGAGACGGTCATTTCCGGAGCCGAAGAATTGAGGGTCAAAGAGAGCGATCGGATTGCAACGATGTCGGCAGAGCTGTGTGCGATGGGGGCGCAGATTACTGAAAGGCCCGACGGGATGGTTGTGCGAGGGCTCGGCACGGCGGAGAAGAATGGTCGATTGCAGGCTGCGCATGGCCGCAGTCATGGAGATCACCGGGTGGCGATGTCACTGGCCATCGCGGGATTGACCGCTTCGACTCCAACCGTGATTGACGAGACGGCGTGCATCGAAACATCATTTCCTGCGTTTCATCATACGCTGGTGGAATTATTGACTGAACACCGGTGACGGCTATCACACGGAGCCACAATTTGGGAAGTGTTGCAGAGAAAAAACGAGCGAGACGGTTGATCGTCGCAATCGATGGCCCGGCCGGTGTCGGTAAGAGCACGGTGGCCAAGTTGTTGGCTTCTCGATTGGGGTATTTGTACCTTGACACAGGCGCCCTCTATCGAGCAACGGCTTGGGCCGTCATCGAGGCTGGTCTGGATCCGGCCGATGCCGAGGCGGTCACCGCTCTGCTGCCCACGCTGTCACTCCACATGCTGTTCCAGCAGGGAACGGCAACAATGTCGGTCAATGGCAGAGATGTGAGCAGTGAACTCCGAACGCCTGCGGTGTCGGCAGCGGCATCGGTTGTCTCGGCTATTCCAGCGGTCCGGGCGTGGCTGTTGCCTATTCAACGGCAAATCGGACAAGGTGGAGCGGTGGTGGCTGAGGGGAGAGATATGGGAACAACGGTGTTTCCTTCGGCAGGTGTGAAATTTTTTCTCGAAGCAGACCAGACCGTCAGGGCGCAACGCCGGCATCGGGAACTCGTTGCAGCAGGACATTCGGGGGTGCTTGAAGAGACGAACGCCGATTTGACAAACCGCGATACGCGGGACCGGTCACGCTCGATCGCTCCGTTAGTTTCCGCTGAAGACGCGCGGCTCATTGATACCTCAACGTTGTCCATCGCGGAGGTGGTGGACCAGATGATGGCTGTGATTGCGGCCAAATTGTGAGCTTCGTTGTCTACGGGATCTTGTGGGTCCTCTCACGGACCATCGGCTGGCTGTGTTTTTGCTTTCGAGTCGTCGGGACCGTTCCCCGGACCGGTGGGTTCATCGTTGCGGCGAACCATGCCAGCTATCTGGATATTCCACTCTTGGGTTGTGGAATGCGGCGGCGGGCCTGGTTTTTGGGGCGCAGCGATCTGTTTCCGGTTCCAGGCATGAAGGCGGTCTGCCAGTGGCTGGGATGGATTCCGTTGCGGCTTGGCAGGTTGGACCGTGACGCATTTAGTAAGGCGGTCGCGCTAATCAAGGAAGGAAAGGTTGTGGTGATTTTTCCTGAGGGCCGCCGCAGCCTGGATGGCCAGTTATCTTCCCCTAAACCAGGGATTGGTGTCATTGTGGCGCAAACCGGATGTTCTGTGGTTCCGGCTTATCTCAAGGGCACGTACGATGTGCTGCCGTCGGGAACCATGTGGCCTCGCTTCCGTCCCGTGACCGTGTTCTATGGAGAGGCGCTTACGTTTCCTCGGATTGAGGAAGGTGGAGACGCGAAGCAGTTTTATCAGAACGTGAGTCGCACTGTAATGGATCGTATTGCCTCCTTAGGCGGGGTAGAGTCTCCGACCCAGCAGTCCAATGCCGACATTCGCAATGCTGAGTGAATGCCGGTGAATAACCATCAGCACCCGACTCCAGTCGGAAGAGTAGGATCTATACCATGAGTACGGTTTCGCCATCGAGTGACCAGCAATTAGACCGAGCGGCCTTAGCGGCTCTGTACGAGGAAACGTTCAAAAACCTCGAAGAGGGCACTATTACGGAGGGCCGCGTCGTTGCCATGACCAAAGACAAGGTGGTCGTGGACATCGGTTACAAGTCCGAAGGGATGATCCCGAACGATCAGTTCACCACAGAAGAGCTTCAGAACGTCAAGGTGGGCGATCGGCTTCAAGTGTATATCGAGGAGTGTGAAGACGCCGACGGCAATCTGGTCCTCTCCAAAGAAAAAGCCGACAAGATGAAGATTTGGGAGGAGCTGGAGAAGCTCTTCAATGATGGCAAAAGCATCGACGGCAAGATTGTGGCGCGGATCAAGGGTGGGATGATGGTGGATATCGGTGTGAAAGCCTTTTTACCTGGCTCGCAGATCGACCTTCATCCCGTGCGGGATCTTGACGGGTTGGTTGGCCGCACGTTTCCTCTCAAGATTATTAAGATCAATCATCGGCGCGGCAATGTCGTCGTGTCCAGGCGCGTGCTTTTGGAAGAGACGCGGGATTCGAAACGGAAAACAACCCTCTCTACGTTGAAAGAGGGGCAATTGATCCAAGGCGTGGTGAAGAACATCACGGACTATGGAGCGTTCATCGACCTCGGGGGCATTGACGGGCTGCTCCATATCACGGATATGTCATGGGGCCGTGTCGGCCATCCGTCGGAAATGTTCAACATCGGCGACAAGGTGGAAGTGAGTGTCCTCAAGTACGATCGGGAGACCGGACGCATTTCACTCGGCTTGAAACAAAAGAGCGCCGATCCCTGGACTGGCGTGGCCAGTAAGTACGCGATCGGTACCCGTGTTCGAGGTCGTGTCGTAAGCCTGACTGACTACGGGGCATTCATTGAACTCGAGCCGGGTGTCGAGGGTCTGGTACATGTTTCTGTGATGTCATGGACGCACGAGGTGCGCCACCCGTCACGTGTCGTGTCCATTGGGGATCAGGTTGAAGCGGCGGTGCTGAACGTGGATCCTGCCAGCAGGAAGATCTCTCTCGGGATGAAACAGACTGCGCCGAATCCCTGGGACATGGTGGAAGGGAAGTACGCGATCGGCACGCGCATCGAGGGGAAGGTGAAGAGTCTCACAGACTTTGGCGCGTTTGTCGGACTTGAAGAGGGCATCGACGGGTTGATCCACATTTCCGACATGTCGTGGACGAAGCATATCAAGCATCCCTCTGAACTTTTCAAGAAGGGGCAGAAGGTCGAGGCTGTGGTCCTGCGGATCGACAAGGAAAAGGAGCGGCTGTCGCTCGGGTATAAGCAGCTCAAGAATGATCCCTGGGATGACGAGATTCCGAGCCGGTATGCGGTCGGAGATGTGGCGGTCGGAAAGGTCAGCAAGGTTGCCGACTTCGGTATTTTTGTCGAACTGGATGGGGGCGTCGAAGGGTTGATTCACATCAGCGAGACGGGCCTCGATCCCCAGGCCAAGCTTGAAGAAAAATTCAAGCTGCAGGATGAAGTGACGGCGAAGATCATCAAGGTTGATCGTGAAGAACGGAAGATCGCGCTCAGTCTGCGCGACCATCAAATGGATTCCGACCGCCGGACGGTCGATGAATATCACGCGACGCAAGGAGCGTTGGACCAAAGTTTGGGTCGCGCTGCGAAGCAGAACCGGAAGCGGGGCCAAGACGAAGACGATAAGTAGGTCCGATGTATCGGGTTTCAGTATGAACCGAGCGGCCTTCGTATCTTCCGACGCTGTGGGCGAAAAGAATCATGAAGACGATCGAGCAGATCTTCCGCTGCACCACGCTGTGGCTCGCCCCGCTCATGTGC
>DATIQH010000009.1:0-8619 GCA_035471155.1 Nitrospiraceae bacterium
ACACGGCCGCGCCGTCCGTTGTCGAAGAGCGCATCGACCGCTTCCTGCAGCATGCGCATTTCATTTCGGATAATCACGCCCGGCGCTTTCAATTCAATCAGCCGCTTCAGACGATTGTTCCGATTGATGACGCGGCGGTACAAATCGTTCAAATCCGAGGTCGCAAAGCGTCCGCCGTCCAGCGGCACGAGCGGGCGCAGTTCCGGTGGCAGCACCGGAATCACATCCATGATCATCCACTCAGGCATGTTTCCGGATTTGCGGAAGGCCTCGATGACTTTCAGTTGCTTGGCATATTTCTTTTTGAGCGCCGCAGAGGCCGATGTCTTCGCCTTGGCCTTGATCTCATCCCATTTGGCATTGATGTCGATCTTTCGGAGCAGCTCACGAATGGCATCGGCGCCGATACCGACCTTGTAAGAACCAGGGCCGTATGCCGATTGGAGCGAGCGGAGCTTCTCCTCCGAGACCAGCTCCTTCTCCGTCAAATCCGTCGATCCTGTATCGACACAGACATAGCTCTCGAAGTAGAGAATCCGCTCCAGCCCCTTGAGGCTCATATCGAGCAAGGTTCCGATCCGGCTCGGCACGCCCTTGAGGAACCAGATATGCGCGACCGGGGCCGCAAGCTCGATATGGCCCATGCGCTCACGGCGAACTTTGGACTGAATGACCTCGACACCGCACTTGTCGCAGACAATGCCGCGGTGTTTCATGCGCTTGTACTTGCCGCAGTTGCATTCCCAATCCTTGATCGGACCGAAAATCTTCGCGCAAAACAGTCCGTCTTTTTCCGGCTTAAACGACCGGTAATTGATGGTCTCCGGCTTCTTCACTTCGCCGTAGGACCATGAACGGATTTTTTCCGGTGACGCGATCCGGATCCGCATCGAATCGAACGACACCGCATCGCGCGGTTTCTCAAATAATGTGTAGACGCCTTCCAAGGTAGTGACCTCCTCTGATACCAGCCACGATGGCCGGCACACAAATGGGTTAGTCTTGCGACTTGACCAGTTCGACGTCGAGACCCAGACTCTGCAGCTCTTTCACCAAGACGTTAAACGACTCAGGCAATCCAGGCTCCAGGAACGGCTCACCCTTGACGATTGCTTCATACATTCGCGACCGGCCCGGCACGTCGTCCGACTTCACCGTTAAGAACTCTTGCAGCGTGGATGCAGCGCCATAGGCCTGCAACGCCCACACTTCCATTTCTCCCAACCGCTGGCCACCGAACTGAGCCTTGCCTCCGAGCGGTTGCTGCGTGACAAGCGAATAGGGTCCGATCGAGCGGGCGTGAATCTTGTCGTCGACCAAATGGTGCAACTTCAAGACATACATGTAGCCGACGGTGACGGGACTGCCGAACATTTCTCCGGTTCGGCCGTCTCTCAGTATCGCTTGCCCGCTGGTCGGCAAGTTCGCCTTCTTGAGTAATTCCTTAATTTCCGTCTCAGACGCCCCATCGAACACCGGGCTCGCCACCTTGATCCCCAAGGCTTTGGCCGCCCAGCCCAGGTGAGTTTCCAGAATTTGACCGACGTTCATACGTGACGGCACACCGAGCGGATTCAATACAATTTCCACCGGCGTCCCATCCGGCAAGCAGGGCATGTCCTCCTCGGGTAAGACCCGCGAAACCACGCCTTTGTTTCCATGCCGCCCGGCCATCTTATCGCCGACCTGAATCTTGCGCTTCATCGACACATAGACCTTGACAAGCTTGATCACGCCGGGCGGCAGCTCATCGCCCCGCTTCAGACGCCCAACCTTCTCGTCGTACAACGTCTGTAAAATTTCGATCTGCTCCTTCGCCCGCCGCTCGACGTCTTCCAGCTCTTTCTGCTCGTCAGGATCGCTCAGAATGATGTAGCGGACGGTTTCGTCCGGCAACCGCTTGAGAATCTCCGCGGTCAGCTTGCCCTTCTTTTTGAGAATGACATCGCCGCTCTCAGGGTCCATCAAGTCACGGCCGACCACTTTCCCCAGCAGCAACTTCCTGATCTTTTTGGTTTTCTCTTCGTCAATGATACGGAGTTCCTCGTGGTGGTCCCGCTGGAGCTTCATCGCATCGTCGCTTTCGATGCTCTTGGATCGCTCGTCCTTATCGAGCCCTTTGCGCGAGAAGATTTTCACATCGACGACGATGCCCTCGACCCCCGGTGGCACCGTGAGTGATGTATCCTTCACATCGCCGGCTTTTTCACCGAAGATGGCCCGCAGCAGTTTTTCTTCCGGCGTGAGCTGTGTCTCGCCTTTCGGCGTCACCTTCCCGACCAGAATATTTCCAGGCCGCACCTCGGCCCCGATACGGATAATCCCGCTCTCATCGAGATCGCGAAGCGCCTCTTCTCCGACGTTCGGGATATCACGAGTAATGTCCTCTTTCCCCAACTTGGTGTCGCGGGCCTCCACTTCGAATTCCTCAATGTGAATCGAAGTAAACGCATCTTCGCGCACCAGCTTTTCGCTCAACAGAATGGCGTCTTCGAAGTTGTATCCGCCCCAGGGCATGAAGGCGACGAGAATGTTCTTGCCCAATGCCAGCTCGCCATGATCGATAGCGGGACCATCGGCCAGGACCTGCCCCACTTTCACCGGCTGCCCAAGCCGCACCACCGGCGTCTGCGTAATGGTCGTGCTCTGATTCGATCGCTGGAACTTGATCAAATCGTACACGTCCAGGCCGGCATCGTTCCTTTTCCGGCCTTCTTTCGAGTCGGCGCGCACGACAATCCTCGTGGCATCCACACTTTCCACAACACCGGCGCGCTTCGCCTGCACGACATAGCCAGAATCGCGCGCAACCACAGTTTCCATTCCCGTGCCGACGAATGGAGCCTCTGACTTGAGCAGCGGCACAGCCTGACGCTGCATGTTCGATCCCATCAACGCCCGGTTGGCATCGTCATGCTCCAAGAACGGCACCAACGCCGTGGCCACGCTCACCACCTGTTTCGGCGACACATCCATGTATTCAATCTTGTCCGAGGTGGCAGTCACAAAGTCTCCGGCCGCCCTCGCCGATATGGCTCCCGACACCAAACGGCCGGAGGTGTCCACTTTCGAGTTGGCCTGCGCAATGATGTACTTGTCCCCTTCGATCGCGGAAAGAAACTCGATTTCGTCGGTGACCCGCCCCTTCAGCACTTTGCGATAAGGCGCCTCGATAAATCCGAACTTGTTGATGCGCGCATAGGTCGCCAACGACGTGATCAAGCCGATGTTCGGCCCTTCCGGCGTTTCGATCGGACAAATACGGCTATAGTGCGACGGGTGAACGTCACGAACTTCGAACCCAGCCCGCTCTCTGGTCAACCCGCCGGGACCGAGCGCGGAAAGCCGCCGCTTGTGTGTAATTTCTGCGAGCGGATTCGTTTGATCCATGAACTGAGACAACTGGCTGCTGCTGAAGAACTCTTTCACTGCGGCGACCACAGGCTTCGCATTGATCAAATCGTGCGGCAACACCGTTTCCATATCCAGGAGGTTCATCCGCTCCTTGATGCTGCGCTCCATGCGGACCAGGCCAAGCCGGAATTGGTTTTCCAACAACTCGCCGACCGAACGGACACGACGATTGCCCAGGTGGTCGATGTCGTCGATTTCACCCTTGCCGAGCTTCAAGTTCACAAGGTAGCGGATCACCTCGACCATGTCCTGCGCCGTCAGCGTCCGCTGCTCCAGCGGCAGATCGAGACCCAGCTTCTTGTTAAGCTTCAGGCGCCCGACCGGCGAAAGATCGTACCGCTTGGAGTTCATGAACAGGTTGTCGAAGAGTGCGCGCGCCGTGTCGACTGAGGGGGTTTCTCCAGGCCGCAAGCGGCGATAGATCTCGACCATCGCCTCTTCTTTCGAAGCGGTCTTATCCATCTCCAGCGTATCCAGAATCACCGGCGTCGACGTGACCGTATCGAAATAGATCGCCTTGAATTCTTCGATGTCGCTTTCGAGCAGCGCCTCGACGATCTCAGCCGTGAGCCGCTGGTTTTTCTCGGCGATCTTGTTTTTCTTTGAATCCACCAGTTCGGTCAGGACCGCGCGACCAATCAACTCGCTCGGCGCAAGCGGGATTTCTTTCACGCCGGCCGCCTTGAGTTTTGCGATGAGCCCCTTCGTGAGCTTGGCGCCTTCCCGCACCAATGGTTCCTTGCCGCCCTTTTCCAACACTTCCGCCGAACAGCGCAGACCCTGATGAATCTCAGGATCGAGCTTTCGCAGCATCTTGCCCTTGAGGACTCGAATCTCCTCAACCGGGTAATACATCTTGAGCAAATCGTCGCCCGAATAGCCGAAGGCCTTCAACAGGATGGTCGTCGGCATTTTTCGCCGGCGATCGATACGCACATAGAGAATGTCCCGAGCATCGAATTCAAAATCCAGCCATGACCCGCGATAGGGAATAATTCTGGCCGAGTACAGCACCTTGCCGCTGGAGTGCGTCCGGCCTTTATCGTGCGTAAAGGACGCGCCGGGAGACCGATGCAACTGGCTGACCACGACACGTTCCGTGCCGTTGACGATGAAGGTCCCTCGCTCCGTCATGAGGGGCAGCTCGCCGACATACACTTCCTGCTCTCGGACATCGAGCACTTTCTTCTTAGAACCCTTATCTTCCTTGTCGAACACAACCAAACGCACCCGAAGTTTCAGCGGAACGGCAAAGGTCATCCCCTGTTCAAGGCATTCCCGCTCATCGTACTTGGGTGTACCGAGTGTGTAACTCGTAAACTCCAGAACGGCTGTATTGTTGTAATCCGGAATAGGAAACACACTCGCAAGCGCTGCCTGGAGCCCATGATCTTTGCGCCGTTCCGGTTCAACCTCCCGTTGAAGGAATTCTTCATAGGAGCGCTTCTGGATCTCGATAAGATCGGGAATCTCGATGCTGCTATGAATGCGAGAGTAATCTTTCCGATCGATGAACTCTTGCAGAGTCGTTTCGGACATTCGCCGGTCCTCCACTGCTAATGGTCAAACTTGGGCACCCGCACATAGCCGGTGCCCACAGATACTAGAGACGACCAAATCGAAACTACTTGATCTCGACCTTCGCGCCGCTTTCTTCCAACTTCTTCTTCATGGTGTCGCATTCTTCTTTCGTGACACCGGTCTTCACGGGCTTCGGAGCGCCTTCGACCAGATCCTTCGCCTCTTTCAAACCGAGGCTGGTGAGTTCGCGAACGACCTTGATGACCTGGATCTTCTTATCCGCCGGAGCAGACACAAGCACGACGTCGAACGCCGTCTTCTCTTCGGCTGGCGCTGCGGCCGCTCCACCTGCAGCGGGGGCGGCGGCGGCAACCGGCGCGGCAGCCGTGACGCCGAATCTGGCCTCTAACCCCTTCACGAGTTCCGCCAGGTCGAGCACACTCATCGTCTCAATAGCCTTGATCAATTCTTCCTGTGATAATTTCGCCGTCGTCGTAGACATATCCCCTTCTCCTTTTCGTTTATCCTGAATGGCTGCAATGACTCTCACAAATTTCGACAAGACCGCACTGAGCGTATACACCAGACCACGCGCCGGTCCCTGCATGGCCGATAACAACATCGCAATGAGGACTTCTTTCTTCGGTAGCTTTGCCACAGCCGCCAATTCGGCCGGCTGCACCACCTTGCCCTCCAACACACCGATGGTGATCTTGATCTTCTGGTCGCGCTTCTCTCCCTGAATAAAGTCGCGCAAGATCTTGGTCGGAAGCACAGGATCGTCATAGCCGATTACCAGCCCCGTCGGTCCCGCGAGGTACGTCTTCACGCCGGACAGGATCGTACCCTCCGAAGCGCGGGCAGCCAACGTATTCTTGACGACTCTGTATTCAGCTTTGGCCCCTCGCAATTGTTTGCGAAGTTCCGTGATCTGGTTGACGGGAAGTCCGGCACTTTCAGTGACAATGGCCAGTCGTGCACGGCCAAATGTCTCCGTCAATTCCGCGACCGCCGTCGCTTTCTCGTCCTTATTCATAATCGAACCCTTCCCCTTCCACTCGACAAGCTTCGACTAACTCCATTCCTTGGCCAACGCAATGGCATCGAGCTTCACACCGGGCCCCATCGTACTCGAGAGAGTCACGCTCATCAGATAGCGTCCCTTGCATGAAGCGGGCTTCGCCTTGACCACCGCCTCAAGAACTGCCGCGGCGTTGTCATAGAGCTGCTCAGGTTGAAACGACACTTTTCCCACAGGCACTTGGACGATTCCGGCTTTTTCAACCTTGTACTCCACACGGCCTTTCCGAATTTCCGACACCGCCTTTCCGACTTCGAACGTAACGGTCCCGGTCTTCGGATTGGGCATGAGACCGCGGGGGCCCAAGGCCTTTCCCAACTTTCCGACGGACGCCATGAGGTCCGGCGTCGAGATGGCGCAATCGAAGTCCAGCCATCCGCCCTTGATCTTCTCCATCAAGTCATCCGACCCGACATAATCAGCGCCGGCCTGCCGTGCCTCTTGCTCCTTCTCTCCCTTGGCAAAAACCAATACACGAATCTTCTTCCCCGTGCCATGCGGCAGCGAAGTCGTCCCGCGCACCATTTGATCCGCCCGCTTCGGATCGACACCCAATCGAATCGCCAAATCGACGGACTCGTCGAACTTCGCGTAGGCCGACCGCTTCACCGCTTCGACCGCCTCACGCAATGGATAGGCTCGGGGCTCGAGCTTTTCTACGACCGCTTTCATCTTCTTTCCCATTTCCGTTCTCTCCTCTACCCTTGAACCACCACTCCCATGCTGCGCGCCGTCCCTTCAATGATCTTAATCGCTCCTTCAAGATCGACGGCATTGAGATCCGTTAATTTCTTTTGGGCGATTTCACGCAACTGCGCCTTTGTAATTTTCCCGACCTTGTCTTTCTGGGGAACGCCCGATCCTTTAATGATGCCCGCCGCCTTTTTCAAGAGATCGGACGCCGGCGGAGTTTTCATCACAAAGGTGAACGACCGGTCCTTATAGACCGTAATGATCACCGGGATGATGCTATCGCCCTCTTTCTGGGTTTTTGCGTTGAACTGTTTGCAAAACTCCATGATGTTGACACCATGCTGCCCCAGCGACGGCCCAACCGGAGGGGCAGGGTTTGCCTTCCCGGCTGGAATCTGCAACTTAATCTGTGCCGATACTTCCTTGGCCATGTCCTACACTCCTACGCACGTTCGAGCATTTCGGAAGCTAAATCCGTTCCACTTGCAGAAACCCAAGCTCCACCGGAGTGGAGCGACCAAAAATACTGACCAGGACTTTAAGCCGGCCATGGTCCTGATCCACCTCGTCCACCACACCATTGAATCCAAGAAACGGCCCATCGATGATCCGCACATTATCCGTCTTGATGAATTTAACCTGTTCGCGCGGCCCCGCGGCTCCCACATCGACCTGCTTTAATAGCGATTCAACCTCGTCTGTCGATAACGGTGTCGGCTGCGCCCCGGCGCCGACAAACCCCGTCACTTTTGGCGTTTCCTTGATCATCTGCAAGGTTTCATCGATGACCGGAGACTCCAACTCGACAATCACATACCCCGGGAAAAACTTTCGCCGAGACGTTCGGCGCTTGCCGTCCTTGATCTCAATCACATCCTCTGTCGGCACGAGGACCTGCCCCAGCTTCTCGACCAATCCCATTTGATTAGCCCGCTCCAGCAAGCTGGTCTTCACCCGCCCCTCGAAGCCTGCGTAGGTATGAATGACGTACCAATTCTTTGCCATGCCCTACCCTCGGATCAATGGTTGACTACGTGTCATGCGGCAGCGCTCATGTCCAGATACCTGACTCATAAAATCTTGCCCACCAGCCATACGAGCACCGAGTCGACAAACGACAGATACAGCGACATGATAATGCAAAAGACAATGACCACTGTCGTGGACCCGATCGTTTCGGCCCGAGTCGGAAACGATACTTTCTTCAACTCTCCGCGCACGTCGCTGAAGAACTCTTGAATAGAACCTATAAAATTCTTGAACATGCGCCCCTCACATTCACATTGAAAGAGAGGATGCTGTCCTCTCCCTTGTCTCGCTCACCTTCCCTGCATGCCACAGAGAGCGACTCGCAATCTACTGCCGGTATTGATCCTGACCCATCCACTACCCGCGATTGGCAGGGGCACTAGGATTTGAACCTAGACTCTCGGTTTTGGAGACCGATGTGCTAGCCATTGACACCATGCCCCTACGACGGCTGGCAGCTAAGTCATTGAGCCGGCAGCCCAATTTATTTCACTTCCTTATGGGCATTGTGTTTCCGGCAGAATTTGCAGAACTTATTCCGCTCCAGCCGATCCGGATCGTTTTTCTTATTCTTCATGGTGGAATAGTTCCGCTGCTTGCAGATCGTGCATGCCAAATCGATGATCTCTCGCATCTTCTTATTCGCCAGAGATACGGTGTGAAGCGCGAAGCGATGGCCGACCGCCTGCCATCATCTCCTTAGCCTCTTATCCCTTACCCCTCACGCTCCCTATGAATTACGCCAGAATTTCAGTAACGACGCCGGAGCCGACCGTCTTGCCGCCCTCGCGCACCGCAAACCGCAACCCTTGATCCATCGCGATCGGGCTGATCAATTCCCCCGTCACACTCACGTTCCTTGGAGACGATCGAGAACTCCC
>DATIQH010000010.1:0-3332 GCA_035471155.1 Nitrospiraceae bacterium
TATCTTTCATGGCCAGGTACGCATACCCCTTCTTCAAGATTGCCGCCGGCACTTTCTCGCTCTGGGGGAAATCCAGCTCAACGCGGTCGTATGAATCGATCGCCTGCTTATAATCTTTCTTGCCATAGTGCGACTCGCCAAGCCAGTACCGCGCGTTCGGAGCCAGATCCGAGTTTTCATAGTCGCGCAAAAATGTGGCGAACCCTTGCCGTGCCCCATCCAAATCCCCATCACGAAATAGCGCCAGGAGCCGTTCGTACTCGAGTTTGTCGGAACGCTCACGGCTCTGGCTGACTTGTGGCTGCGTCGTCTCCTCGGCCTCAACAACCGACATTGTCACCGTGTCGGCTTGTGCGGCGAGCGACGACGTAGGCGTCTCCTGCTCCGCCTTTGGAGACTCGGACGAAGGTGCGGCCGATTTATGGGCCGGCTTCGTGGCTGACTGTCGCGTCCCGCCCTTGCTCCCCCCCCGCACATGTGCATCCTGCGCAACCTGGTCGACGGTCTTGGAGAGAACATCCAGAAGACGGTCTTGTTCATCGAAACGGGCAGCAAACTTCTGCGCAACAGATGCGACACTCTTATTCACCTCACCCAAATGATCAGTCACCGCTTTGTTCGTCTCGTTGATATGGGTTGTCGACGCTTTGCTGGCCTGCTCTTCCTGATTCATCCGCTCGTTCAATGCTGTCAGCGAATCCCTAAACGCCGTTAACGATTGACTGAATTGTGCGAACTTTCCCGACAACTGTTCGGTCCAGGCGTGGTTATCCACCAGCGCTTTATGATGGACTTGCATACGTTCGTCGAAGTTTTTGGCTAGGCCGCTGTTCGTCTTCTGCACGACCTCGATGATCTCTTTTCGCACCACTTCCATCTGCCGCGTCACATCCTCAAGGCGAGTATTCACATCTGTGCGGAGTTGATCGCGATCCTGCTTGTTCTTGATATCTTGAGCATTGAGACTCTCGCGTACTTGATTGTAGCGAGTTGTGCTATCCGCCTCCAGCTTTGCAGCCAACTGTTCAAGCCGCTTGGTCTGCTGCTCAAGCTGTGCGGAACGCTGCTTGAGGTCTTCCTGTTTGCCCTGGAGTTCCTGAGCCTGGTGTAACGCCCGCTCCAGTTCGCCCCGCAACTGCGGCAACTCCTGCTCCCGAAGCGTGGAAATCTCCTGGCTCTGTCGCGTACGGGTCTGTGCCGACTCATCGCTCGACTGCTTGATACGCTGTTGAAGATTTCTCTCCGTCTGCTTGAGGTCGGCTTGCTGAGCGACACAGCCGGTCGACAACAGGACACAGATTACACAGATGGTCGTCCAGGTTCCCTTCGTGCCCGAATGGTTCCACATTGTTCCACCCATTATGATAAAGGAATTTCCTGCTGTTCCTTCGCGGACAACGGAGCCTCAACTACTACCGAAATACAGTGTGCGCCACTTACTTCCCGGTCTTCACGGCAAGATGGCCTCGCCGATTCTGCTGATAGCATGACTCTGCATGTTCATTGCACGAAGGTCGCTCTTTCCCGTACGACACCACAGACAGACGATTGGCGCCGACACCGAGTTCAACGAGGTAGTTCCGGGCGGCTTTCGCCCGTTTTTCACCGAGGACGAGGTTGTACGCAGAGGTCCCGCGCTCGTCACAGTGTCCCTCAACCTTGACCAGCGCGCTCGGATTGGACTTCATCCACTCGGCATCGCGTGTCAACGCCTGACGCCCGTCCTCGGAAATCGTCCAGCTATCGTAGCCGAAGAATACATCCCTCAAGCCCGCTGCGGCTGAGGCAGCCTGCTCGGCCCTGACCTCAGCCATTTGTCGTTCGGCACTGCCGGAGGGATCCACCTTCGCGAGCATTGTGCCGCTGCCGACACGTTCCTCCGAAGGGTTCTTATCGAGGCCTCGAAGCCCACCGCTGCCGGGCTGAACACTGGTGTCCGGATAGTTGCCGATACCGGACCTGTCTGTCCCTCCCTTGGCCGTCCCCTGAGTGGATTGGGAGTCGCCGCCGGATTGTACGGATTTCTTGGAACAGCCGGACATACTGATTAATGCCAGGCTCATTACCAGTGCCGCCCCATATAATACATAGACTCTCTTGTTCATACCTCTATCTCCTTTATCCGGGTTAATTATCTCTCGATCATAGCCTTTATTCATCCAATACAGTCAAACGCTCCTCCTCACAATGCCGGAGACCAGGAAGGCGCGCTATTATGCGTCCCCTGGAACGTCAGCCGCTCCAGGTCCTTCCCATCGGCATCGATCATATAGATCTGGCTCTTTCCGTCGGAGGTTGAGCTGAATACCAAATGCCTGCCATCCGGCGACCAGGAAGGTGAGTCATCGACACCCGGTCCTGTCGTCAATTGCATTCGCTTCTGTCCGTCCGGCGAGATGACACAGAGTTTATACTCTTTATGCGTCCTGCACACATAGGCAATCCAATTCCCGCGCGGAGACCACACCGGTGCGGCATTATAATCGCCATCGAACGTCAGGCGGCGGACATTCGACCCGTCTGACCCCATCAGAAACAACTGCGGCCCGCCACCTCGATCCGATACAAACACTAACTCTCTCCCGTTCGGGGACCAGGAGGGAGACAAGTCGCCGGACGGGTTTACGGTCAACCGCTGGATAGCTTTTGTTCTTGTATCCAACCGATAGAGTTCGGAATTGCCTTCATGGCTGGAAGCAAACGCCAGAAAATTTCCATCGGGAGACATCGATGGAGTGATGTTCAGTCCGCCCAGGGAGATCAACGTCCAGCGCTTGCCCGTCGCCAACTCGATCATGTCGATGTCCTGTGTATTGCGATTGCGATAGGCGGTGAAGATGAGGAACCGGCGATCAGGAGACCATTGCGGCATGAGGTTCAGGAATCCATCGGCGGTGAGCTGGCGCGTATCGTGACCATCATAATCCATCACGAACAACTCGCGGGCAGCCCCCTGTTCAGCGACATATGCGATCTTCGTTCGAGCGATACCAGGCTCGCCCGTATAACGAAACACCAACTCATCGGCAAAACGGTGCGCCATCTGCCGCACAACCGACGTTGACCCTACATAGCGCTTTCCTCCCACGAGTTCATCGCTGCCGTTATCATAGACGAAGCCTTCCATATTCACGTCGGCTTCCTTGTCCGCCCCTTTCAGGCCTGCCTTTCCCCAGACTAAGACCGAAACGCCCTTCTCAGCCGCCTGTCGGAATACGGCCTTGGAGGCAGCCCCCATCCCGTTGCCGATATCGGGCGTTTGAATTCCAAGACCCGGTAAATCCACCAGATCAAAGACGAGAGAGCGCTTCACATCTCTTTTGAGAACTTCT
>DATIQH010000011.1:0-3424 GCA_035471155.1 Nitrospiraceae bacterium
GTCGACCCGACCACAGTCTCGATTAAAGAGGTAGGTCTTCAGCAGCCGATGGCGCATCTCGTTGTGCAGTCGGACGGTGGATTGAACCTCGGTAAGCTTGCCGCTGAGTCGCCGCCTTCGACCTCAGAGGATGGGAAGGCTGTGAAGCCTCAGAAAGCTAAGAACCCGCCTATTCCGATGACGGTCGGCGTGGTGAAACTGGCCAAAGCGGCCGTGACATTTCTGGATGAGTCGGTGCAACCCCATGTCCTGACCGGGCTTTCCAATCTCACCGGCACGATCAAAGGATTGTCGTCGAAGCAGCTGGCGAGGGCGGATGTTGATCTTACAGGTCGTGTGGGTCAGGCGGCGCCGCTCAAGATCGCGGGAACCATCAATCCCTTGAGCGAGGATGCATTTACTGATCTCACGATAACTCTCGGGGGCATGGATTTGACGGCGGAAAGTCCCTACAGCGGCAAGTATGTGGGGTATGGATTGTCGAAGGGGAAGCTCTCGCTCGATTTGAAGTACAAGATCTCTCAGAAGCAACTTGAAGCGGAAAATAAAGTGCTGGTCGATCAACTGACGTTCGGGGAAAAGGTCGAGAGTCCGGATGCCACGTCGCTCCCTGTCAAATTGGCTGTGGCGCTCTTGAAGGACCGCAAGGGGCTCATCGACATCGATTTGCCTATTCGCGGCGACTTAAAGGATCCTGACTTCAAATACGGCAAGGTGGTGATCTCGACGCTGCTCAATTTGCTCACGAAAATTGTGGCCTCTCCGTTTGCGCTGATGGGAAAACTTGTTCCAGGCGGTGACGACGAAGATTTACAGTTCATCGAGTTCCTTCCCGGCAGTGCGGCGGTGATCGATGAGGAACTGAAGAAATTCGAAACCTTGGTAAAGGGGTTGGAGGAACGGCCTGGTTTGCGCCTGGAGATTACTGGCGCTGCCGATCCTGTTCGTGATCGAAACATGCTCGGTCTTCAGAAGCTCAACGCACAGATGCTGGCCAGATGGCAGCAGAGGAAGGGCGTAAAAGAGGTTGACCTGCCGATCGCTGAGGAGGAACGCGCGATCAAAGAGCTCTTCGATCAACAACGCAGCCTGCAGCCGGTGGCGGCGCCGGCGGAGGGCGCACAGGTCGATTCGAAGCCGCTTACAATTGAGGACATGCGGCGACAGCTCGTTGCCGCCATACCGATTCCCGATTCGGACCTTCGCTTCCTGGCACAGCAACGGGCGGAACAGGTGCGTGGACAATTAGCCGGAGACGGCAAACTTGCCGACGACCGTGTGTTCTTGACTGAAGTCGATCTGACCGCGTCGGAGAGCGACAAAGTGAGAAGTCGATTGAACATTACTGCGGGTGAATGAGTCGTCTATCCCCCCTTGCACTTCGTCCGGGAAGAACAGTATCGTATCGAGATCGACGACATCGATTTATTGACTTGAATAAAGGAGGCTACCATGGCAATACGATTGGGAGATGAGGCGCCGAATTTTACGGCAGAGACGACCGAAGGCACCATCAACTTTCACGAGTGGTTGGGCGGTGGGTGGGGGATTCTCTTCTCGCATCCGAAGGATTATACGCCGGTCTGTACCACCGAATTGGGGACCGTCGCCAAGATTACGCCGGATTTCAAGAAGCGGGGTGTGAAAGTCATTGCCGTCAGCGTCGATCCGTTGGATTCGCACAAGGGCTGGATCAACGACATCAATGAAACGCAAAAGACCACGATGAATTATCCGATTATCGCCGATCCCGATAAGAAGGTCGCAACCCTGTACGACATGATCCATCCGAACGCGATTGACAACATGACCGTCCGGTCAGTGTTCATCATCGGCCCAGATAAAAAGGTGAAGTTAACGTTGACCTATCCAGCTTCATGTGGACGAAACTTCGATGAGTTGCTGCGCGTGGTTGACTCGCTTCAGTTGACATCGAAGTTCAAGGTCGCCACGCCGGCCAACTGGAAAGATGGGGAGGATTGCATCATCACTCCGGCGGTGAACGACGCTGAAGCCAAGACACTTTTTCCCAAGGGCTTCACAAGTGTAAAGCCTTACTTGCGCTATACTCCGCAACCGAATAAGTAGCGGCGAACGGTTCGACCGGCATGAAGGGGCGGGAGAGGCTTGGCGCTTCTCCCGCCCTTTGTGTTTATAGCAGGATGCTGTCGGTTTTCTCTGCTCCGGAAATACTGGTCTTGATCGGGGCGGGTATTGATCCATTCGATTTACTCCTTTGGGGTCCAGCCAAAGACGATAACCGCCATACCGAACAAGGCGATTCCGGCTCCTGTCCAGTCGAAGACGGAGAGCTTCTCGCCGTCCACGACCTTGAGCCAGACGAGGGCCGTTGCCACATAGACACCGCCATAGGCCGCGTAGACCCGTCCGCTGGCGGCTGGGTGGAGAGTGAGGAGCCAGACAAAGGCGGCGAGGCTGAGCGCTGCCGGAACCAAGAGCCAGATGGATCCGTCCTTGCGAAGCCAGATGTACGGGAGAAAGCAGCCGACGATTTCGGCAAGGGCCGTGAGAATGAAGAGCCCGGCGGTCTGAATCAGGAGCATGGGCACGTTCCCCTTCTGTGGGCGATAACGTCTCATCATGCATGAGAAGAGTCAAGTTCGAAGGGGTGGAGCAGGCGAGGGACAATTTTATATGAGCAGCAATCCGGCAGCCCGAACTTTTTTCCATGAGGTTGTACCAAGGAAGATCTCGAAATCCTTTGCCGTGCCTGGAAATGTGGGCGTCGTTTCACGGAGGAGGGGATAGGGATGTGATGGGTTGTTGCGAGGTGTGGATTGTCGAATCAGATCGTCAAGCCACTGGGCCTGTGGATTGGCGAACGTGACGGCCTGATCGCTGCTGTGCCCCGGCAGAATGAGTCGCGTCCTTCTTCCGGCAGGTTCACAGACTGGTTCGCCACCGAGCCAGACGAACCGGCGTTCTGTCTGTGGGTTATCCTCAGCTATTCTTTTTTTGAGAAGACGGCGTGTCCACATGGGGGAGACCTGAGTTTTTGGCACGGAATGGTCGAACCACTGACGGACATCGAGCTTGAGGCCGCGCCGCTCCAAGTAATTGAGGATAGACCGGCGTAACCCTTCGCCGAGCCATTCTGGCGTCTCCCCGCATCGGTCTTCATGTAGAAAGTCGTTCTCGGCAAAACCCTGAAACTCAGGACCGAGGATGCGCAATCCATGGGCAGCCGGCTTGAGCCCGATCGGGCTATGGGCTGTGGTGGTGAAGCGATGCCAAAAGGCGGATTGAATCAGGTCTGCCGCGAACAATTGCCGTACTCGTTCAAGCGAGTCCACGGTTTCTTGCATGGTCTCAGAGGGACACCCATACATAAGATAGGCGTGAATGAGAATGTCTGCGTCTTTGAAGGCTGCCGCCACCAGCGCGGTTTGATCGACGGTAATCC
>DATIQH010000012.1:0-4445 GCA_035471155.1 Nitrospiraceae bacterium
GTGCTGACTCCGAAGTCTGGAAGGGCGACGTTTAGGAGAGGGCGCATCATGATATACATCGATGCCGCCCAGACAGAAAAGAATGCGACTTGGAAGCTGACCCCAACCACCCGTGGGAGCCCTTGACCTGCCATCGTCACATCCCTCGCAATCTCCCATTCAACGCTATCAACGCCCTATCAGGCTGCGGAGAAACCATTTCAGCACAGCAGAACTTCGCTGGCCTGCGCGCCTTGGACACGAGGAGCACACCCCTGCCGGATGCTCAAAAATCCTGTCCCGCCAGGCCGCAGCGAACTATCACTTAATAAAGGGTGGTTGGGATGATCCCAACTGCGCGCGTCCAACGAGGGGAGTCTGCGACCGCGCGTTGCGCGAGCACGGGGATCGTCCCAGCCACCCGGCCCCCTTTTTCAGCATCCTGACAGACCTGTTGCTGTGCGCGGAGGAACAAGGCTATCATCTCGTCCATGCGACATACCTGGATACTGATTGCCCTGCTCGCGGGACTCTGCCTCATCGGGGCCACTACCACCCAGCTCGTACCGGCCGCGACGGAGGCCGGCCGAATAGGATGGATGCTCTATCTCCTCGTATTTCCTCTAACTCTTGCAGGCCTCGTGTGGATGGGATGGACCTGGACGGCCATGGCCTGCTTCATCTATGGAACGGTGGGGTTGGCCTTAGACCTCGCCACAGTCACAAGCATTCTGGGTGGACAAGGCGAACCTGGCGCCCTGTTTCTCTTCAGTGTGACGAGCGGGGTCATGAATTTTTTATTGATCCTGTTCGGCGCACGCGCGTTTTTGCATTCGTTCCAGGAGACCGCGCTTCCAGTATCCCGCCCTCCCAGTCCTCCGTCCCCTTCTTCATCCGCAAGACCTTGATCCGTTCGAATCCGGCATCCGTCAACCACGACTTCGTCTCGGCCGCCTTATAGGTATTGCCTCGTTCAGTGAACAGCAACATCGAAACCGCAAAAAGATTTGCTTCTTCAGGAAACAGCCCTTCCCTGTCGTGGAGAAAGGCATCCTGAATCAGGAGGCGGCCTCCGGGATTCAATGCCGCCAACGCTCGACGAAACAGCGATTGATTGTCTTGCGGCGAATAGATGTGGAGCACGTTCGAATACCAGATGACATCGAAGGTGCCGGGAATGGCTTCTGTCAGCAAGTCCAGCGGCATATAGGAAAGACGCGCGCCGGCCTTGTGAGTCGATGCAATCTCTTTCGCCACGTCGAGGGCTGCAGGACGGTCGCATACAGTGGCGCGGAGTGCAGGATTCTTTGCAAGAAACGCCATGGCATAGGTGCCGGCGCCGCCGCCAAGATCGAGCAGTGTTCGCGCACCATGCAAGCCGATCTGAGCCGCAATCTTCGGAGCCGTCTCCAGGGTCCGGTGATGCATCGCCCATGTGAACCGACGGCGATAATCAGGCCCTTCCGGCTCCTCGTGATCGAGCGGGAATCCCGTCTTTACCGATTCCAGCAAACGTCCCCAATCGACCCAATGATTCGTGATCAGCCGGAGATAATCCCCTCGATAAGCCGGATGGCGCGCGTTCAACGCCGTGGCGCCCAACCGGCTACTCCGGTAGATTTCGCCCTGTTTCTTCAGCAGCCCAGCCATCGCGAGGTTCCGGCAGAGAATGGCCAGACCCCGCTCACTCAACTTCATCTCACGAGCCAAATTGGGAATCGTCCATGCATCCGTCCCGATGGCCGTAAAGAGGTTCAGCTCAATAGCGGCGATCAGGACCCTCGGCAGCCGGTATGTCGTAATCGCATCGCGAAAGTCGTCGAAGGTGCCGATCCGCCTGTTCACCGAGCCACACCGATAGTCCGCACACACCAGCGCATGAGGTCCTGCACGGCTATGGGATTTGCCAGGTCTATGCTCCGTTCGAAGAACGCGGCTACGTAGTCATCGGTGATTTCGGTCTGTTCGGAAAAACCGGATTTCAGCAGAATCGCACGGTACTTGGAGACCTCCGGTTGGATGTAATACTTGGCCTGTTTCGCGATCTCGTCGGTGCCAAGATCCTCCGGCGTTCCATCGGACAGAAGCGTCATCGCATCCTCCAGCGCCATACCATACTGGCAAAGCAACCGTCCGTCCGGTGTGAGTTCCAGCATCCAGCCATCGGAGCCAAGATCCATAGTCAGCGCGCCGCCTGCTTCCAATTCTTGTAGTTGAGGGAAGGGCGCGGCCAGCGAGGCCCTGAACGAGGTCCAGGCCGGTGAGACTTCGTCATTCATGTGTGCGCCTTTCTCGGAGGCGGCGCCTCATCTTGCCCGGCAAGACGGGCATGCAAGACCGCCAACCGTTGGATATTCTCTTGAAGTTTAGGCAGCTGATATTTGCGATCCATATGCACCACCAGTTCAAGAAGGTCCGCCGCTTCTCGCAGCTTGCCGGTCTCTTCATAACATTGAACCAGCACATAACGAGCGCCGCCCGTCCGTAGCTCGTCGCGCGACCGCTCGGCAATGGACTGGCTGGTTTGACAACAGGCGATGGCATCGTCGTAGCGCTGCTGGAGCAAAAACGTTCGGCCGATCATGCGCCAGGCATCGGCGACGCCGCCCTCATTCCCCAACCGCCGCATCAAGACCAGCGATTGCTCATAGTATCCAATCGCCTGCTCGAACTCTTTGGTCTCACGCGCGACCAAGCCAAGATCGGAAAACAGCACCGCCTTGCCTGCATCGTCCTGCGTCTTGCACATCAGATCCAACGCTTCAAGATAATAGGCCTTGGCGCGATCCCATTCACCCGCATCGGCTCTCAAGTTCCCTAAATTGCCTAGCGTGGTGCCAATTCCCTTTTCATCCCCAAGAATCTTCTGGAGCTCCAATACCTCCTGGTAATAAGTCTGCGCCGATTCTCGACGCCCGCTCACCGCGCAAATGTTCCCGAGATTTCCCAGCGTGGCCGCCAACGCCCGTTGATCTCCGGTCAGCCGGTCGCATTCCAGAGCCTTCGCATAACAGGTATAGGCATCGGTGTAGAACCCGCGTGAGAAATGCTCGTTTCCCTGGCGATTCAGTTCCTCTGAGAGTCCGTTGCGCAGCGTCATGATGAGGGCTGGAGCAATCGCTCGACCGCCTGCTTGGCGCCGGTCAGAATCGAGACGCCGTCACCGACCAACAGACTATCGAAATTGTATTTGAGGAGACGATGCAATCCCTCATGGGCCTTCGCTGCATCGGCGTATTTTTCCGCAGGTAGGAAGCTGACCGAGCCAGACGGCTTCCCAATCAACGCATCGCCGACAATCAGCACACCTTTCCCCTGCTGAATGAACAAGGCCGATTCGCCGGGAGACTTTTGGTCTTTCAACTGAATCACCCAGATCCCGCCTGTGAGCAATTCCCCGTCTTTGAACGTTTTTGTTGGCTTGAGATCCATCTGTGCTGCATCCGCTTCCGGCACGTGCAACTGGCAGTGAAAGTCATCTTGGTACTTTGCCGCTTCACGCGCATGGTCTCGATTCGTCACGATGATGTAATCGACTGGGCCGTTGCGGAGAATCACCGAACTCGCCTCGCCTGTCATCGGCGGAGGATCGATAAGAATCTTGTGTTCCCCGACCGTCAAGAAGAGCCCGTTGAAATCGAGCTGCTTCTCCTCGGAGTACCAGGACCACTGCCAGATGCCGGGGAGCAGATTTTTCATAACAAGAGCCGATAGCTTATAGCTAATCGCTTATGGCACGGATGGACTCACAATGCAGAGATGGCATCTTTGACGGTTTTCGTCACCTTCGCCAGAATGCCGGCTTCGTTAGGCAAATCGATAATGTCGTCTTCTGAAACCGTGATGAATTTTCGATTCGGCCCTTTCGTGAGTGAAATCAGAAACATGCTATTAGAAGGCGTGACGGGAATGACCACCTGCACGGCGGCATCAGCCCCCTTCACCACCTCCAAAAACTTCTGTTTCCCTTCTTCCATTTCATCCATCGTCTTCCTTCCTCTCCCTTGCGGAAGTTGGCTGGTTTCCAAGCGGGGAGGCGGGGTTTCTCCGAATGCGCGCATCGACCGAGCACATTCTGATCGTGCGCGGTCTGCGAGCAGGGAGAGACCCCGCCTTCTCGCTTCCTACATCTTGCTTCCGCCCGCCAACAGCTTTTCAACTTCCGCCACAATCACCTCTTCGCCGGCCAGATCCATATTGCCGACACGCTGCCACCGGATCACACCCTGCTGATCGATTACATACACGTTGGGAATAAACTTCCCCCCGCCGTACAATTTATCCGTCACCTTGTTCGGATCGAGCAGATACGGATAGGTGACGTTCACCGGAAAAGCGGACAAGAACTCGGTAATGCTCTTCTTGGAGTCACCGGAAGAATTGACGCCGAGCACGGCCACCTCTTTTCCTTTCGTCATCTCAGAGACTTTTTGGAGCGCCGTCCCCTGCACCATACAAGGTTCACA
>DATIQH010000013.1:0-2287 GCA_035471155.1 Nitrospiraceae bacterium
GATATGCGCGCGGCAAAGAAGAAGGCTGCAACCGGAGGAGTATGAGACGCGATGGAAAATAAGGGAGTGCTCGTCGGCGGAATCGTGTTTGTCTTTGGGGCGTTTCTCCTGATGATCAGCTTGCTGGTCTATGAGTCCTACAAGGCAAAGCAGATGAAAGCGCTGGCCGCGTCGATCAAGACCGAGGCTCGTTCTGAGCCAACCAGCGCACCCTCGCTGGACTACTCGATGTATAAGACGAAGATAGGCGATGAGGGGCGAGAAATGGTGCAGATTCCCGAAGGTCCGTTCATCATGGGCAGCACAGATGGCGACCCTGACGAAGCGCCGGAGCGGCAAAGGTTTCTCAAGGCCTTTTATCTCGACAAGAGAGAAGTGTCGCAAGAGGAATACGCCCGGTTTGCCAAAATGACCAAGCGTCCGCTCCCCAAGATCGAAGTGTTCGAAGACGATCAATCCAAACTGCTTCAGCCTGAGTTTGCGGCGATGAGCATGTCGTGGGATGAGGCGGCAGCCTATTGTAAATGGGCCGGAAAGCGTCTTCCGACGGAAGCGGAATGGGAAAAGGCCGGTCGTGGCGAGGGAAAGCGGAAATACGCTTGGGGCGACACGGTGCGGAGCGGCCGCGCCAACGCCAATCTGGATGGGAGTGAAGACGGATATCGGTATCTCGCGCCTCCTGGATCTTTCGAATCGGGCCGCAGTCCCTACGGAATCTATGACATGACCGGGAACGTCGCGGAATGGGTTGCAGACTCATACGATGAACATTATTACGAGAAGGCGCCCTATCGTGATCCCAAAGGGCCGGAACGTGCGGATTTGAAAGTTGTGCGCGGAGGGTCGTGGCGAGAAACCGAGCATAATGCGCGACTATCCAAACGATTTGCCGCGAAAGCCTGGCGGACGGATATTACGATCGGGTTTCGTTGTGCGAGCGATGATGTGGAGGCGAATGATAGCCCCGCGGCGTCGTAACCGACATGCTCGAAACCAAATTCAAGGTTCTGTTTCTTTTGGCTGTCCTCGCCTTTGCTGCAATCCCCATCATGGGAATCCTTCGGGGCACCACGCTGACCCCCTTTGAAACCTCTTCTGTCGATTCCACAGATTCAGCTCCATCAGTGCCGCTCAATCCTGATGGAGTTTCCCATGAAGAGCCGGTCCCGGAAGAAATGGTTTCGATTCCCGCAGGACCCTTCATCCGCGGGACGGACCATGGCGGGCTCGATGAACGGCCTCAACGTATGCTGGTTTTAAGTGCTTTTGCGATTGATCGCTACGAAGTGACCAATTATCAGTACCAGCAGTTTGTCAATGTGACGGGACACCGCAAGTCCGGCCCTCCTGCTCGGTACGCCAAGAACATGAGCAAGATGCTGAGCATCAATCAGCCTGTAGTCTACGTGTCATGGGAAGATGCGGAGGCCTATTGCAATTGGAAAGGGAAGCGGCTTCCGACCGAGGCGGAGTGGGAAAAAGCCATGCGAGGACCTGACGGACGTCTCTGGCCCTGGGGTAATGTCGAACGGGCCAACGGAGCGAATTGGGCCAGGGTGCAGGATGGTCATGAGGTCTCCGCAATTGTCGGCACGGTTCTGACTGATAAGAGTCCATACGGTGTGATGGATGGGGCAGGCAATGTGATGGAGTGGGTGGGTGATTGGTACGGGGAGCGATACTTCGAAGAGGCTCCGGAACAGAACCCGCCGAGCCCAGATCACGGAGTATTTCGGGTGCTTCGTGGGGGAGGCTATGCGACCACGGGAGCCGATATTCGGATCACCAGCCGGAGCAAGATGGTTCCGGACTTTCGTGATGAGACAATCGGGTTTCGCTGTGCGGTTTCCGATGCAAAATCAGAGAAAAACTGAAGTGAGAGACCCTGCGAAACTTACAAGAAATCAAAGTAGTAGAGAATAAGAAACACGGCCAAAAGTATATTGACAACCATTCCGGCCAAAACTATAATGTCGAACACTTTTGATTTTTTACTCATCGAGTTTCCCCTGATTTTTCGTGTGCGGCAAGGAATTTTGAATAACATACGAGTATCTGTGTGTCAAGAAAGTCGCTGAGCTGATTCGAGACGTTTGTTTGCATTTAGGAGAGAAGGAGAAGCGATGGCTACGGCAACACCGGATAGCGAGATAAAGGTTAGAGTCGGCAAGATGATTTTCTACATCACCTGTGCCCTAGGCCTGTGGTTCTTTTATTGGTTCGCTGGGATTCAGTGCCCCTGCTAAAGAGGGCCACTTCGCGCGCGATTTTTCAACGTCTGTGAGTA
>DATIQH010000014.1:0-4366 GCA_035471155.1 Nitrospiraceae bacterium
AGGAGCACCATTCAATAAACCACCAAGTGTGCTCATTTCTGTGTCTCACCGGAGGGGTTCACCCCAAGAGCTTGTGCTAATTTTGTGCTAAAACTTTCCGTAAAGGCCAACACTCATCGGAATCAATGGAAACAGTGGAAACCACCTAAGAGCCCGATACAAATAGAAAAACGGGGAAACCATTTGAAACACCGAGCCTTTTCAAAAACGCCTTGCTCACATTCCTAAACCGCTGGTCGGATGTCTATAAAACCTGCGATAATTTCAGCCTCCAAACCCTCGAAATTTCAGCCAACCGAACTAACTCTTCACTGTCCTATAATCAGGTGAGTTTAGGACAGCCGCCAGGAATTTCTATGCCCCCGTGTTGCTGCACGCGAGTTGATCGAACGCGGCGGAAGGAGCGACGCAAGATCGCTCACCCCCCCCAACCACACCAATCGGTTATGGTTGGGGAGCGCCGTCAGCTGCGGTACTCTCTAAAAAAGCCATGGGCGAACACGCAATTTGTTGTTCACTCCGGTGACGCCTTCCACTTCCTGCGCGAGACGTGTGGCTCGAGCCCGTTGAAAGTCTGTCGGCACCACCCCGCTCAGATTCACCACACCACGCTCGGTATCCACGTCGATCGGAGGAAGAAAAACGAGATGGTCGTCATTCTTCAACTTCGTCTGCACCGTGGAAGAAATCACCGCATCGCTTGTCGTCTGGCCAGTTGATTTTCCTGTGATTGATCCGCAGCCGCTCAAACCCATCAGGCCCATGAGCACAACACATGACACGACCCCGACCATTGAGAATGAGAACACATTTTTTATTGAGCTCATGTCAACCTCCCTTTCTTCGCTCCTCCCTTATCATTCAGTTGTTCATTTGCCTGTCGCCGCGACTATTAACTAGCCCTTACGGTTGAGCCACCTGAATCTCAGAATACACGGATCGTCGAGATGCAGGTTTTGACGCAGTTATAGACTATCGGATTAGTCGTGCAGGAGAGAGAGGGATGCTACTGGTTGGGCTTGTGGAAACTACCGGCTGCCTTTGTGGAAACTACCGGGTTTCTGTGGAGGACTACGGTCCGGTGTGGAAAGGAGTCACGACCCCGTAACTAAGCCGTGTGCCATCGCGAATTTCACGAGATCGGTCGTCGAGTGCAGCTGGAGCTGCTCCATGATCTTGGCCTTATGAAATTCGACTGTGCGGTGGGAGGTTTTGAGCTGACTGGCGATTTCCTTGGCCGAATAGCCCTCGGCGACGAGTTGGAGGATTTCCCGTTGCCGCGCTGTCAAATCCTCTAACGCGGGCACGTGGATCTGCTTTGGATCGAGAAATCCGCTGATCACACCTTTGGTAATTAACGGTGTCAGATAGAAATCGCCCTTCATGACGACCTGAATGGCCTGTATGAGCTCCTGTCCGGCCGAGCGTTTCAGGAGATACCCCGAAGCACCGGCCTTGAACGCTGCATTGATGTATGACGCGTCGGCATGCATGGTGACAAAAATGACCTTCATGTCAGGGTGCTGTTTTTTCAGCTTGCGCGCCGCCTCGATCCCGTTCAACCGAGGCATGGCAATATCGAGGAGTACGAGGTCAGGCTTCAAACGTTCAGCGGCCTCGACGACGGCACGGCCGTCTTCGGCAGTTCCGACAAGCTCGCAGTGGGTTTCCAGCAATTTCTGGAATCCATCGAGAACCAGCGTATGATCGTCAGCCAACAGGACTCGTGGTTTGTTCATGATGTGCTCCTGGTAGAGGAATTTGCACAAGAATACGCGTACCCTGTCCTGGTTCAGCCTGGATCTCCAAGCGGCCGTGAACGGATTGTACCCGCTCTCGCATGCTGACCAACCCGAGACCGCCGTGGTCAATGCGAAGGCGTTCGAGATCGAAGCCCACTCCACTATCACGAATACACAGCGTAATGTCTTGGCCGTCGCAGATCAACTCGAGTTCTACACGTGAAGCCTTGGCATGTTTCCTCACATTGGCCAAGCTTTCTTGAACGATGCGGTAGAGGCATGACGAGATGTCTTGTGGTAAGGACTCTCCAAAGTCCTCTTGAACGACGATGGTTTTAATGCCCGTGTTCTCCGAGAACGCATTAGCCAACTGCTCAAGGGCTGCCGACAAACCGAGGTCATCCAGGATCGAGGGATGAAATTGGTAAGCTATCCGCCGAACATCGTCGGAAATCGCGGCAAGCCGCTGAGCCAGAGATTGAAAGTCTTGTCGCGCGGCGTCAAACGGAACGGGGACATTCGTTTCGAAACGCCCCATTTCGACAACCAGCAACGCCAGCCGCTGGTTGATGTCATCGTGTAACTCGCGGGAAATTCTCCGCCGTTCTTCTTCCTGAGCTGTCATTAACTGGGCCGTGAGAGACCGGAGTTGGCGCTCAGCCTGCCGTAGCGCCTGATTTACTGCGGTCAGATCGTGGGTTCGATCGAGGACCTTCGCCTCCAGATTGTCGTTGGCCGTTTGCAGCGCAGTTTCGGCCTCTCGTCGTTTCCAAGTGAACCAAACCAAGATCCAGAGCATGGTAATCGTAAATGCCCGGTTCCCGAATGGCATCCATGGTTGCAAGCCAGGCATGGCTGGACTCCTCATGATCATGCCGACCACGGTTAGGATCGTCCCAATCCATGCCACCACCGACGGCATCCATGCGTGATGCGATGCCGTCGCGATCAAGACAACTGCAGTATAGAGCTCATGATTGGCGAACCCGTGCGGCGTGATGATATCGACAACGAACAGCACGACCGTAAGCAACAACATCACGCCGATTAGCCGCCATTCTTTCTCCTCATGGCTCATACAGGAATCCCTCTGCTACGGGAAATTATGGCTCCCAAGCCTTACCAGGTTCAAGATGACCAACACCGCATAGGTTTTCTTGTAAACCTCGTAATCGTACAGGTTATCGTGTTTTCCCGAGCCTGCTACTCTAACCACCACGCCCGCGACTGTACGATCATAGTGTAGCGAAGGATATTGCCTTTGGAAACCCTGTCATACTACAGAAACGCCCAGATTTTTCGATGAGACAGTGCATGATTCCTATGAAGGAACTACCCGCTGCCAATGATCTGGCCCAGACAAACAGCGCGAGTGAACAAGCGCTCCAAGAGCGCAGCAACGTTTGCGGATGCACATTCAAGGCTATCGATCTCAACCAGCGATAATCGAAGACTGCTCGGAAAGCCGTGAGTGGGACTTCTGGGAAAAGTACAGAGGTTCAACAACAAAACGAAACAGACCGTTATAAAGGTGACAAGGACAGTACCAGGATCAGTGTCATCAAACCACGTTTATTATGGCAGCCCACTTCCTCGCGTAGGTAGCTCGTATTCTTATGTACCGCACCAGGTAGTTCTAGGAGTTTTATTTGGGGAACTTCAGATTAATTCACAATTGTGCTGAGCCATCCGTTCCTGGGGTGCTCAACACGGGCTCTTCGTCCGAGAGTCCGCTGGTCAGGGAAGCGTCGTTGTGGGGGGGGCGCCATCAGGCCGTCCGCTACCTCATTCGCACACACGTTCGCTAGGTCCCCGCCAACAAGCGCCGCCGCGCCACGTGCAGATTCGCCAAGCCGCAGCTGATATACAACCAGTGCGGAAGGAAATGGGGTCGTTGCTTGACTTACCATCTCTACTCCAATTCGATTGGACTTGGATACAGACGAACCGGTGACCCTCGACATTGCGCCTGTTTCAATAAACTCCTCAAAACTTGCTGACCTTCTCCTCAACGACGCCCGCTGCTGCCGACGCGTGCATCAGCGCCATGCTGAGTCTCGCCGCAGTGAAGTCACGCGGCCCACTCACAGCGGGTGGCACAGACTGTTCGACGCTCCGTTCGACCATCGGTCGGAACGGAGCTAGTTTCTGTGCCAAGCGTGGCTGAGCGTGAGGGCGAGCCAGCAGGGCGCTGGCAAGAGCGGCAGCAGCAGCAGGCGGCGTTCCTATGTTTTTGCTTTAATCGTGGACGGAGAGTCTGAGTCGGCGGCCTCGCCGCCTTCTTCTTCGGCAGGATTTTCTTCTTCCGGCATATCGAACCAGGACACGAGCATCTCATCCCACCAGGCTTCGTCGATCTCCTTCCCAGGATCGCTCCCGAGATACGCTACATCGTCCTTCGTCACATTTAGACCGACCAGCTGAGGCTGGAACTTTGCTCGCTCGATGACTTCCTTGGTCGCATACCCTCCGATAATCCAGGAGTCAGGATCGGCCCGGCGTGACTTGTACCCCTTGAGCCCGATCTTGAGATACATGAATACCTGTTGTTGCGCAGGATCCCCGACCCCGGATTGCGGCAACCCCAATGTTTTTTCAATCTTCTTGCGCCAATGCCGATCGTC
>DATIQH010000015.1:0-3544 GCA_035471155.1 Nitrospiraceae bacterium
AGAGTCCGCAAGCATTGATTGGTAAATCAGCGTTGCGTTCATCGTCGCTGGTATCAGTGGTCTCAAGTTAGCCACGCGCGCCAGCCTCTTGCAATCAAACGCTTATTGACGCATAGTGCGAATCGGTGCTGAGCCGAGCAAATGGACTGCCTGCTGAGCGAATCGTATGATGATTCATCATATGATTCAGTGAGACGCTATATCATACTTACAGGGAGCACCGGGCCATGTCTTCGGCATTTTCCCCCTATGCGGCTTCCTTCCACTGCTCCAGCGATCGTAGCGACCAGCTGACTCAGTCGCCTCGTGCTGGTCACGATTTATACTCCCCCTTATCACATTCCCGACTCCAGAGTGACGGTCGAACTGATCCGCCTGTTCATAGCTGCGATTGTGCAACCGCGTGTCTGCAATGCACCGCACTCCCCGTGGAGCCACGGCGAATGACACCGACCGGTCGACGAAGAAACCAAGGAGGTTTCTATGGCATCATCTAACAAGTTGCTACGGGGAGTTCTCATGCTTGTGTGCTGGTTGGGTATCGCTGGTATAGTCGAGCCAAGCAGCGCGGAGACGGAAAAGACAGCGTTTAATGTGCCCGTACAAACGGTGGCGGACTATCTGTACGCCATGATTGAAACGGACCGTGAGGTGTACACCAAGCACGTCGTTGACCGGCTGCAGACCAAAGGAGTGATTGTTGCCTCGGAGAACTGGAAGGAGAAACATACCCTGCCACTCCCGGCTCAATTCCTGATGGAGTCGGGCCGCGTCATGAAAAGAAAAGGACTCGGCATAGAGTATCGATTGATCAGCCTCTGGCCGATCAACAAACGGAATTACGGCTCAAACGATTTTGAGAAGAGAGGCCTGGGGTTTGTCCTCAATCATCCGACAAAACCCCATACCGCTTTTGTGACGGAAGGAGGAAAGAGTTATTTCAGGGCCGTTTATCCGGATCGTGCTGTGGCCGAGGCTTGCATCAGCTGCCATAATTCCCATCCTGACAGCCCCAAACAGGACTTCAAGATCAATGATGTCATGGGGGGGATTATGATCAGTATTCCACTGAAATAGATCTACCCACTATGGGGGTGACCTCAACCCCCTTCGGACGCAGAGCCAAGAACCAAGGACCCAAGAGCCAAGGGCGAGGGATTCTTCGCGCACCGGAACCCGGAGAAGTATAAGCTCCGGAACGACGGCGGATCCCAGTACAGATCCGCGGAGCGCAGCCTCAGCCACTCCCCTAAAGAGAGTTGGAGGGGAATTGAACGGGCCACTCTGGACGGCCTTTTTGAGTATCCTTCGGCGGTATACTTCTCTTATTTTCCCTGAGGAGCAGGCCCTTGAATGCCTGCGACACGAAATAATTTCCTCTCAGCCGGCTTGAGATCGGACCATGGTTCATCAAAATTTTAGGCATCTCCTATTCCCATGTTGAAGCAACACCGCATTGTGCTGGCGATCGCAGGGGCGGTATTCCTGGCGATCGTCGCGCTCGAAATGGCCGCCCCGGCAAACGTGGTTGCTGCATACGGCTTTGTCTTGCCGATTCTGCTGGTGGCAACTGTGCGTAGCCGAAGCCTGATGCTCATAACGGTGTTTGCCTGTATCGTGGCGACCTATATGGGGTTGATGCAACCAACCAAGCCGGGACGGTTTCAATCAGCGGTGATCAATCGCAGTGTGGTCGCAGGAGTACTTCTGGTCGTGGCCTATATCGGCATGACGTGGGAGGAGCGCAAGACGAGAGAGGCTGCAGCGCGCACCGCGCTCGCTCGGGAAACGGAAAGTCTGCTGAGAGCCAATACACAACTGGTCGATGCGAAAGACAAGCTGAATCGCTCTGAACGCTTAGCCGCGGTGGGACAACTGGTGGCATCCGTCGCGCATGAGATTGGAACGCCGCTGCACTCGATTGCCTGGCACGTGCAAGCGCTGGCTGAAGAGCCGGGCGTCACGCCTGAGATGAGGAAGCGGGTGACCGTCATCGATGAACAACTCACACGGGTGGTTCGAATCATTCAGGATTTACTGTCTTCAACCAGACAGCGCCAGCCTGAACCGACGTGGTTGCCAGTGGAACAAGTGATCCGCCCGGCGGTCGTGCTCATGGAACCGGCTTTCCACGCAAAAGAAATCACCGTGACAGTTGAGATTCCAGAAGCCCTCCCGCTCGTGTGGGCCGATGCGGAAAAGATACATCAAGTGTTGGTGAACGTATTCGCCAATGCATTAGCCGCCACCCCACCGCATGGAACAGTGCGTGTATTCGTAGGAGTCCGTGCGGCCTCGCCCGAAGAATCCGACCGCGGCCGCCGGATCAGCGATGCCATGTCGCCTCTGGTCATCACAGTCACGGTGCAGGATACCGGATGCGGCATGCCGGAGGCCGATGTGCAGAAAGCCTTTGAACCATTTTTTACGACCAAAGCGGTTGGCAAAGGCACTGGGTTAGGGCTATTCTTGAGCCGCGAAACGGTCCTGGCCCATGGAGGCACTCTTGTGCTCGAAAGCGAACCCGGGCGCGGCACAACCGTGACCGTGACCTTGCCTGGATTGAAGAACGAGCCGACGCATGTGACGGAGAAGATCTGATGCAACCAGCGAATATTCTCGTAGCCGACGACGACGCAGTCGCGCGCGATCTCCTGGCTGAGGCGTTAAAAAAGGAAGGCTATGCCGTCGAAGCCTTCGCCAGTGGAGAAGAAGTGATCGCTCGTGGACGCCTGGGGCGAGTGGATCTGGTGTTGACAGATATTCGCATGGGCGCGGTCGATGGGCTCACGGTCCTGCGCGAATTTAAGCGCATGAGCCCTGACACGGCGGTCGTAGTCCTGACCTCCTTCGGCTCTCTGGAAGGCGCGATCGAAGCGATCAAGCAAGGGGCCTACGACTATCTCGCCAAACCGTTTAAGAAGGAGGATATCACGCTGGTGGTGAAGCGGAGTCTCGATCACTGCCGGCTCATCCGGGAAAATGCGCGGTTCCGCGAAGAGTTAAAGAGCAAAGATGAATGGTCTCCGCTGGTAGGGAGCAGCCCCGCTATGTTGGAGGTCTACAAGCTGGTGGCGCGAGTGACCGAGAGTAAGAGCACGGTGCTTCTGCAAGGAGAAAGCGGGACCGGCAAGGAACTGATTGCGCGGGCGATCCATGCAAATGGGCCGCGTCGGAATAAACCGTTTATTCCGGTGAATTGCGGGGCGCTGCCGGATACTCTGCTGGAGTCGGAAATGTTCGGATATGAAAAGGGCGCATTTACCGGCGCGGTGGGAAACAAAGTCGGCCTCTTCGAATCCGCAAACGGAGGCACCTTGTTTCTCGACGAAATCGGTGAGATGGGCCAAGCACTGCAAGTAAAGTTGTTGAGGGTGATGCAAGATCATGAGGTCCGCCGTGTCGGCAGCACGACTTCGACGAAAGTCGATGTCCGTATCATCGCGGCGACCAATCGAGACCTTGAGCAACTCGTCAAGGGAGGGAAGTTTCGGGACGACTTATTCTATCGCCTCAATGTCGTGCGTATTACCTTGCCGCCACT
>DATIQH010000016.1:0-3054 GCA_035471155.1 Nitrospiraceae bacterium
GGCGCCGGCATTCCGCGGGAGAAAAACCGGTGAGCGCTGGTCGAGCCGAGGCCGACCTAGAGGGGAAGAATTCTCTCCTCTCGCGCTATTGGGGAGGATTGACCTTCTCGCCGCTAGTACAGCGAGCACTGTCTGCGGGCCAAGTCGGCCCCTACACCATCCAAGCCGCAATCGCGTCGGTGCACGCCCAGGCTCCCACCTCGGCTGCAACAGACTGGGCTCAGATCGTCCAGCTCTACGATATGCTGATGCAATCCAACCCTTCTCCCGTCGTCGAGCTGAATCGCGCAGTCGCAGTCGCCATGCGGAACAATCCGTTAGCCGGTCTGGAACTGGTCGATGCGATCCTCGCGCGAGGTGACCTGGGAAGCTATCACTTGGCCCATGCGGCGCGGGCTGACCTCTACCGCCGACTGGGACAAACTGCAGAAGCTCGCAGCTCTTACCAACAAGCCCTTGATCTCACCCAACAAGAACCGGAACGGCGGTTTCTGGAGCGACGGCTAAGCGAGTTGTCGGAGTGAGACAATGAGTCCTGCGCCAAACATGATCCCATCCACATCGCACGGTCCATGTCGAGTGATTCGGTCGTCGTATGGAGTTGATTGGATAGAGCTGGCAAAGAGTACTGGGATCTGAAACATTCATCGCCATGCGGCTAATGGCCAAGCGGATAGGCGCGACCGTAATAAGCATTACCTGAAGTGCTTTGGTAGGCGCCTCATGGCAACTCCCGGAACTGCTCAACAGTGAAGCCAGCGTCACAAACAATACCGTCCCTCGTGATCGCATTGACAGTGTTGTAGCGGGGCACTGTCAGAATGCGCTGTCCGTTGCTCATCACGATATGCTTGCTCTGACGCACGAGGCGAAAGCCTGCCGTTTCCGGCGCACGCCTTGCATCAAAGTCGCACCCCGCTGATCTGCGCTTCCCTCGGAATCGACGCATGCAGCGCGTCACACACCAGTTATGAGAACTGGCTCGGAAACTGCTTCACCAATGCTGTCGTTAGAATATCCGCGATGAGATAGACGTGTTGTCGCATCATCGGCCAGGTTTCCTGTAGTTGCGCATAGTCCTTTCTCTTGTATAGGTTGATTTGGAGAACGTGGTGGGCTCCATGCGCCGCGACCAAGCCCCGAACATTCTCTTTCTGCAAGTAAGGATTGAGATGGCTCAGGAATTCGGCGATGTCGTCTGCATTGGACCCCAGGCGGGCAAGCGCGGCGTCTTGCCCGTGTTTATCCCCCGCGACGGTAGCTTGTGAGTATTCTCTAACTGCACCAATGTTGATGTCCAGCAGGCTAAAGAGTTTCTGCGACGCGGCTTCACCGTAAAACGGCTTAATCATGTTCGAAAGCTGTTTCGTATTGGCGTCGACTTCCTTCTCAACGGCATCTCGCTTCCTCGGACTGTTCGTCCCGCCATTCAATACGGCGTGCTGAACCCAATAGATGTGCCCAAGCCAGAGGTCGCGAAGGGTCTGCTTCATCTCTGCCACACGGACTGGATTCGCACCCCTGACTGTTTGTGCTTCGTAGTCACAGCCCACCAGACCGACGAGTGCGAGTACCAGCATTGCCATGGACTGAAATATCTTGCTCTTAACGCCTTCAATCGAAGTAGGGTTGCACGCGTGCTTTCCGACTCCTAGAAGAGGGTGCCTCTTTGTGTCTGCCTTGATTCCTTCCCCTCGAAGGTACGATAACTCACTTACATGAATAGCCGATGAACCCCATGATGACGAATGCCTCACGCGTGATTGAATCACGATGAGCGCTCCTCTCTTCGTGAACCAGTTCGCCCGGATAATCTTGAGACGAGCCTTCACACTCTCCACGTCGGATGATCGTACGCTGGTCAACATGTTTATCCTCCTTTGTGCATGTGTTCTCGGGTCGAAGAACGATTCGGCATTGCCGCTGTATCCACGTGCCGCACTATAGGGCGATGGACTTGTTGATGCCTTATCTGGGAGTCTGGTTCTCTTGACAGGGGACGTGCTACGCCCCACGTTGCTTGCTTGGGCGTCCGGTACAATTTGCCGAAAGTCCATTCCCGCCTGATGGAGCCCGCATGGATGTCCTTTCTGAAGTCCTCAAGGCCGTCAAGCTCGGCGGTGCCATGTTTTACAACGCCGAGTTTTCCGCACCCTGGTGCTTTTGCTCACCCCCTTCGCCTATTCTTGCTCCGTATTTTTCAGTTGACTCGAAGCATGTGATCATTTTTCACCTGCTGACCGAGGGTAGCGGCTACGCCCATGTGGAGGGAGACGACCGGCCGCTTTCGCTCAGCGCAGGCGACCTTGTCGTTTTCCCGCATGGCGATCCACACGCCATGAGAAACGGACCATTCATCAAGCCGGTGGACCATGCGGAACAGGTAAAACAAGTTCTCTCGCAAGGTCTCAAAATCGCCCGTATGGGCGTAGGCGGGGAGATCACCAAATTCATCTGCGGTTACATGACCTGCGAGCCGCACCTTTGCCAGGTCGTGCTTGGCGGGCTGCCACGCATTCTGAAGATCAATATCCGCGACGGCGCGTCGGGCCAATGGTTGGAACAGACTATCCGTTTCTCGGTGGATCATGCGGGTGAGTCCAGGCCCGGTGGTGAGGCGGTGCTCGCCAAGTTGTCGGAAGTCCTGTTCGTCGAAACGCTGCGACGCTACATCGCGTTGCTGCCTCAGAATCAAACGGGGTGGCTGGCCGGCGTCCGCGACCCGGAAGTCGGGAAAGCTTTGGCCCTGCTGCATCGCATGCCGGCCCATCCTTGGACGATTGCTTCGCTTGGGAACGAGGTAGGAATTTCGCGTTCCGTACTGGCCGAACGCTTCCGGCGTTATCTCTCGGAAACCCCCATAGCCTACCTCACACGCTGGCGGCTTCAGCTCGGCGTGCAACTGCTCACATCCTCGAGCAGCAGCGTAGCGCAGATCGCTGGCGAGGTCGGTTATGAATCGGAGCCATCCTTCAACCGCGCCTTCAAACGGGAATTCGGCCTCCCACCGGCCCGATTCCGCAGCCAATCGAAATCAGCCCGCAGTAGAACCGT
>DATIQH010000017.1:0-7235 GCA_035471155.1 Nitrospiraceae bacterium
AGGTTCAAGCCGATGTGCAGAAGTCGAAGGAGATGGCAGAACAGGCAAAGACTGAGGTGCAAGCCAAGCTTGAACATCTTCAAGTACAATTGGCCCTCGGCAAGGCGGATGCCCGCGACACGTTTGAGGAGCAACGGGCAAAGACTCTCAAGGCCCTGAACGAGTTCGAATCCGTTGCCGAACAGAAATTGAAAGGGGCTGCGTTCGAATCGGGCAAGGTTTGGGAAGATTTCGTGGATCGGACGAGCACGCTCGAAGCCGAGTATGAGGTGCTCAAGGACCGGTTTGAGCACGAGAAAGCCAGGCAGCAAGTCACGCTGGAGTCAAAGAAGGAGGAGTTGCTCGCGAGGCTGGTGTTGTACAAGGACCAGCTCAAGGCTAAGCGTGAGGTGGTGCAGGCCAAGGCCGATGTGTTCGAAACCGACATGCGCCAGGGGTTGGATCAGATTAAGGCGGGAGTGAGGAAGTTGTTCGAATAAAAGGGGAGGCAGGGCGGCCTGGTCGTCCTCTTGCTCGCGGAACGCGCACGCTCGGAAGGTGCTCGTTCGACGCGCGCAGTTGAGGATCGACCAGGCCACCCTGTGGAGTAGATAGGCAAGGGAGCTTGTGAGGGAAGTAGTGATCCCGCTGCGGAAACCGCTGTTCCTTCTGTGCTACCATGAGCCAGTTTCTTCAGGTCGCCGGTCTGGCCGGACCCGGTGAACGGCACATCTACAGGCCGTCGCACGTTCATTGCCTAGGTTTCAATCATGCCGTTGATTCCTGAACCACTACAGCACCGTCTCATTCAGCTTCGCCGAATACTCCACGAGTATCCGGAACTCAGTGGACAGGAAGCGAACACCGCCGCGGTGATCTGCAAATTTCTCGATGGGCTGGCCATCAAGTATCGGGCTCATGTTGCCGGCCACGGAGTCGTGGCGGACATTCCAGGACGCGATGGAGTACCCTACGTCGTTTTACGCGCCGATACCGATGCGCTGCCGATTCAAGAAGACACCGGCCTGGACTTCGCCTCGGTCCACGACGGCGTCATGCACGCCTGTGGCCATGATGGGCACACGACGATGTTATTGGGTGCTGCGGCGCTCCTGTCCGAGGAGATAGACCTTCCGGCTCCTGTGCGACTGATATTTCAGCCGGCAGAGGAAAAAGGCACCGGTGCACTGGCCATGATCAAGGCAGGGGCACTGGAGGGAGCCGGCATGATTTTCAGCGGCCATCTGGACCGCCACTATCATCCTGGGGCTATCGTTGTGGCCGAGGGGGCGGTCAATGCGTCATCAGATAATTTCACGATCGATATCATCGGACAGGGCGCGCACGGAGCTCGTCCCCATGAAAGCATCGATGCCGTCGTGGTCGGGAGTCTCATGATCATGGCGCTACAGACGATTGTCTCGCGTGAGATCGATCCGGCTCGTCCGTCGGTGGTGTCCGTCGGGCAGTTCCACGCGGGGACCGCGCCGAACGTCATTGCGGGACAGGCCAAGCTGGAGGGGACGATTCGTGCCCAAGATCCCTCTGTCCGACAACAGCTCCTTGCTTCCATCCGCCGCATCGCCGAGTCGATCGCCCAACTGCACGGCGCGAAGATTCTGGTTACCGTGAGTGAAGGCACGCCGCCGCTGATCAACACGCCGCACATGGCGAGCTTGGCGCGCCGTGCGGCAGTCGCAGCGGTAGGGGAGGCTAACGTGTTGCCGCTCAAGACGGCCAACATGGGGGCGGAAGATTTCAGCTATTACATGGAAAAAATTCCTGGGGCCTATGTCCGTTTTGGAAGTCAGGTGCCGGGGAAGGAAGGATTCCCCGCGCACTCCAGCAAGTTCGATTTCGACGAAGAGGCCTTGGCAGTCGGCGCGGCCTATTACCAGGCCATCGCGAAGATTGCCGGCGAGCGGCTTAGCGAACAAAAGCCCAGTTTCTGAACAGACGCATAGGGCTGTCATGATTCAGATCAGAGAAGCCCGCGAAGAAGATGTCGGTCAGATCCGCGAGATATTTCTTGCGGTCTATGGCGCCGACTATCCCCACCATGAGGTCTATGATGAGCTGTGGCTGAAGCGCTCTGTCTTTACTGATGACGCCCTCATTCTCGTTGCCGAAGAAAGCGACACAGGCCGAGTCGTCGGCACGGCCTCCGTTCTCTTCGACTTCGGGGCCCATTCCGATCTCGTCGGAGAGTTCGGCCGTCTTGCCGTCCATCCAGACTATCGGCGGTTACAGGTCGGTAAGCTGCTCATGGACAAGCGGCTCGAAGCTATTCACAACCGCTTGCATCTCGGCCTGGTCGTCGCGCGCACCGTCCATCCCTATGCCCAGCGGATCAGCCTCTCGCAAGGGTTCATCCCCACCGGCTTTCTGCCGCTGAAGCACTTCTTCCGCCACCGTGAAAGCTTCGCCCTACTGGCCAGGTATTTCGGCGACGCGCTGGCCTTGCGCCGCAACAATCCGAGGATCATTCCAGAGGCCTATGCCTTGGCCAATCTCGTGATGAGCCAGCCGCCGCTCACGCCGGATTTCATCGTCGACGAAGATTCCGCCTCGTACCCCGCCGGGGGCGGCTACACCATCGAACAATTGCAGGCCGAAGGTTATCCTGCCTTGCTGCGCATCGAGCGGGGTCGGGTACGCAACCGGGAAATTTTCGGCCCCATGCGGCTAGATTATGGATTCTTCAAACTCCAGGCGCGGCAAACCAGTTACTTTCTGGCCCGGTCCAGCGGCCACATCGTCGGGGCCGTCGGCTACACCATGGATCCGGTCGAGCACACCGTCCGAGTGTTCGAGCTCATCGCCCTGGCCGACGACGTCGTGCGATTTCTTCTCTCCGAGCTGGAACAGAAATGTCGGGAGGAGATGGGCATCGAATACATCGAAATCGACGTCAGCGCCTATGCCCCCAGGATGCAGCGCACGCTCTTGGAGTTGAACTTTCTGCCGGTCGCCTATGTGCCGGCCATGGTCTTCTATCAAGTGGAGCGGCTCGATATCGTGAAGATGGTGCGGTTGAACAAGCTGCAAAATCTGGGGCCGCTCGCGTTGACGGAACCGGTGCAGGCCGTCGCCGACGTCGTGATGCGCGGCTTTTCCAGCTGCGTCATTGCTCCGCGCATGGCACAGGCGATCAAGGAGATCCCGTTGTTTCACGGGATGAACAGCGAACAGGCGATCAGGCTCGCCGGAGTCTGCACGGTGCAGGAGGTGCGGGCCGGCGAACACCTCTTCGTCGAACATGACCCGGCCGACCGTCTCTACATTGTGCTAGAGGGCCACGTTGTTATCAGCTGTGGAACCCCTTCTGCCACCATCGGCACTGTCCGTAGAGGGGAAACGTGCGGCGAAGTCTCGCTCCTCTCGGCCATGCCCCACTCCGCCACGGCCACGGCGGAGGGTCACGTGGAGGCTGCCGAATTGCTCCAGCGCGATCTGGTGGACCTCATCCGTCGCCGCCCCGACATCGGCGTCATCATCTACCGCAACCTGGCGGTCGGATTGGGCGACAAGCTCCTGCGTTCCGGCAATTCACGGCGAGACCAAGGGCTGGCCGAGTCGGAGATCCTCCATCTGGCCTCGGAAATTGCTTCAGTCAAGAGCTAGTCACCATGTCAGTTCGGCTCGCGTCTCTCGCTCGTCCCCCGTGAACAGCGAAACTTGTTTCACGTTTCACGAGAGACGTGTGTTGTCCCTACGATCAGTTCCTCACCCCTGGCTGCTCACCAGCTGGACTTACCTCATGCTTTGAGGTTTCCGGCACGGGTTGAGGGCTGTGCGGAGGGTGACGTGGAATGCAGGCGGCCGCGAGACCGACAACGACGACCAATGCTACGACGAGAGTTGGTATAAGGCGCATCATCAGGATCCTCCTGTATTATCCATCACGTTTCCCGAACGACGCTTCTCGGCTCTTGGGGCAGCGCGACGTGCTGAAGTGCGTTCATGGGACCCTGCTTCCGCAGCATCGCAAGCTGTGCAGCATCCTTCACCAGCAAGGCTCCGGCGAAGCCCAGCGCATTGATCGAGATCCCCTCGAAAAATTCTTGGGACCGAGGCACCAATAACAACCACTTTCTGGTTACGAGCAGGTTGTACGGAGCAGCGGGCGTAGAGCATTCAGCTATCGTCTTAACGGGCAAGCCCACAGCGCGGAGCAGCGAGTGATAGCAGTCGAGCAACGAAGAAGCACCGTCCTTCTGTGGGTCGAACCATGCCGGGTTCATCAGCGCATGCGCATGCAGGAACGGCAAGCCCGACACGGTTCCGGTGGCGTCAGCCATCTTCACGGAGCGCAACAGCGGCTCGATCGGCAGTTGAGAATTTGGAAAAGCGGACAATGGAATCAGTTGCAGATGTTTGTGTCTCTGACTGGCCCCGGCTACCGATCCTGCGTTGTAGAATGCTAAGCCATCGATCTCGGCGAGGCAGATCAACAATGCCGCGCAATCTTCGCGAGTGAGCAACGCCTCTTGAGGTTCGAAGGCGCGCGTCACGATCACGAGATGATGATCGACCACATTAAACTTGTTCAGCAAAGCGACATGGGTTGGAGAGAGTTCTGCTACGAACAAGTCGGGATCGTAGGGGAGAAAGGGGTTGGCGTTCGACTGCGCAGTCGTGGCACGTGGTTTCATAGCGAGAGCTCTCATGACGCGTACGTGAAAGGCCACGCCTCCCTGCTCGATCACTTCCGGCTCCGTGGGAATGGAAAGGATGGACCCGCGCTCGTGAGCATGGGCCGTTCGTTCCAGCAGGGTAGGCCAGAGGATGCCAGATTTGAGGAGGGGGGGCTGTTGATTCATAGGTAAGAAGAAGAGTACGAGAAGCGGCGGCGGATGAAAAGAAGAAAGTCGATGGGTGGCCTGGTCATCCTCCTGCTCGATGAACGCGCACGTTCGGAAGGTGCGCGTTGGAGTACGCACGTTGGAATCGATTCAGGCCACCCAAGTAATAGGGATGAAACTATCGGCGGATACCTCGCTCATCCTGCAAAGTTGGTCTAGCTCGAAGTACCCTTATGGGGGTAGAAAAATGGGCGGAGAACGATTAGTGCGCAGAGTTGAGAATCAGTGAGAACGCTTTCCTAGGGAGGTGAATGAAAGCAATATCAGGCGCGAAGAAACAGTACACGTGACCCTGCGTCACTTTGCGACCTCCTGCGATCCCTTCGTTGATCAAGACCGAACGTAGTGGGTCTCAGGTACTCTGCTGTGATCCGGCAGCCGGATCATATAGCGCCCTCCGGTATCGAGCGTCACGAGCACCTGTCCATCCCGGCTCAGCCGGTCGACTTCAAGAAAGACCTGGCCCCACGACAGGTCGGAGAGACTCTTCGCCAACGTATCCAGATCGCACCCATGCATGCGTTGGACTGCTCCAAGAATGCGATCAGTCACAGGTGTATGGGAAGTCATGATCGGTCCTCCCTCCTGATGTCCGGACGTTCACTGCAATTTTAGATGTGACCTCCTGCGGTAAGTGTGGTGGTCGGCGGAAAAAATAGAGCCCCGCTGGCCCGAATAGGATTCGGTGCGAGCACGGAGTAGAGCGTCGGCGCAAGGATCGGTTCCATGAGGGGAAGGAGCGTTCGGCGGCTGACCGTCACCATGAGGACCCTCGTCTCACAAGGTCCGAGTTCGAGCGGTGAGGTTCTGCGACAAAGAATCCGGCGTAAGCGTGAGGGGGACTGTGCGAGTTCCGGCGCGCAAGATGACCAGTAGTAGCGTGCGGAAGGGACAGCAGCCACCGTCACTCAAACGTCTGGGAGTTATGCTACGCCGATGGAGAGGCTCGGTCAACGGCCTCTCGATTGGCCTGGAGAGCCAGGCTGCTGGGATTATGTGACATGCCACTTTTCACATGTGAGGGATGGGGGAGAACAGATGTTTTGAAGTAGAAGAGTGCGGTGAGGCCTGTCAATCAACATGGATCGGATCGACCTTGAGAAGTAAATAATTTCTGTGCCGTTAGGTTTCTTCTTTGCCTCGGTTCACTGCATAGCGGCTGTGCAGTTTCACCGGCGCCGCTCGTTTTCTGCGCATGCGAATATTGAGCATCTCCACGGCGACAGAAAATGCCATGGCAAAATAGATATAGCCCTTTGGCACATGGACGTCGAACCCTTCCACGATGAGGGTGACTCCCACAAGAATCAGAAACGACAAGGCGAGAATTTTGATCGTCGGATGCGCATCAACAAAATCCCCGATGGACTTCGCTGCCATCAACATCACAATGACCGCCAAGATGATGGCGATCGCCATAATAGATACCTGCTCAACCAGACCGACCGCCGTGATCACAGAATCTAATGAAAATACGATATCCAGAAGGGCAATCTGGACCAGCACCATGCCAAAGGTTGCTGTGCCCACGGCCGGACCGCCCTCTTCGGCTCCTTCCAGGCTATGATGGATTTCAAGCGTCGATTTGGCCAGCAGGAACATCCCGCCCCCAATCAGAATGAAATCGCGCCCGGAAATTGCGTGACTGAACAGTGTCAGCCAGGGTTCGGTGAGTCCCATCACCCAGGAAATCGAGAACAACAAGACCAAGCGCGCAGCCATTGCGAGGCCAAGACCGATTCTTCTCGCAAAGACACGCTGCGTCTGAGGGAGTCGACCGACCAGCACAGAGAGAAAGATGATGTTATCGATCCCCAGAACAATTTCCAACGCAGTTAAGGTTCCCAGCGCAATCCATGCGTCGGGTCGAACCAGCCATTCAAACATCGGCATCTCCAATTCTTGGAATGAAATTCGACGAATTTCAGGCGTCTTGCTTCGAGACAATGCACAGAGTGGCGACGGAGAAGTTTAGCGGTCTGACAGCATCTGTGCAATCGGAAGATGGGAAGGGTGCCCACGTTGGCCTGTGCGCGGGTTTCATCGCTGCAGTCCCCTTTACGGCGTTGTTCAATTTGGATTGGTCGATGAGACAGGATCCCTGCCTGTCGAAACATTGGGAAGTTGCCTTGCAGCAGCAGCCGAATTTCCTCGTGATGGGGATCGCATAGAGCTGACCGCAGAGATCCTAGTCTTTGCTCATGAAAGCCAGCCCGAGGAGTGTGGCTGTGGGTTGAGCGGTGATGAGAGCCAGTTTTTCTGAGCGTGCCAGGGATTTGATCGCGGCTTCGCGTGTGAGCGCCGCGCTTTTGGTCCTCCGAAATTCGACATATCGCACCTTCAATGGGTTTCGGTGCTTCGTGTACTTTGCACCACGGCCCGTTCTGTGCT
>DATIQH010000018.1:0-5961 GCA_035471155.1 Nitrospiraceae bacterium
AGATCTCCATCGAACGAAAGGCCCATTCCGACAGACCCACTATTCAGGAGAATTGGCTCTGGAAGTCCAGCATGGAGACCGTGCGCTCCTTTTCCCGCCATGGAAATTTGAAATTCGAGGTCCGCTCGCCCTGCTTGACCTGCTGGCGCGTCGAGGCGTTCTTTGTGTTCTCGGAGCCGTCGATACGCAAGTCTTTTGGGAAATCTTGGCGCAACTCTTCGATGATTCCCGCTATCGACCGAACGATCAGCCATTTACATCGGAGAATCTTCCGAAAGTATTCGGCGAAATCTTTGAACGGCTCTCGCGCCTTGAAGTCGGCGAGACAATCAATTTGTCTGACTGCGGCCCATTACGCAAAGAGATTCCGCGTGTCCTTCCCCTTCTCCCGGCGCAGAACCCCTCCTATCGTTTCCGTTCCATTCAGATCCGCCGTGGAGCTGTATTTCCCGGAGTTCCCGCCAGCAGCACCGCTCGACGATTTCCAGACATGGCCGAAGAAAGTCCTCCTTGGATGCTGATCCTCGTACCGGAATAGCAAGAGGCTGAAAAAGTCACTTTTCTCACCCGCCCAACCCCGGCGCGCCGAGACGCGCCTTTTCCCATGCGGCGTCCTCGCATCGTTCAGACCCTCAATGTTGAGGAGAAGCTTCCCTTAGGTCGGAAGCGCTGGAGGGGTTTTTCCGTTCGCCAAGATCTATTGCACGGGCGAACGGCTCACACGAAGTGTGGTGTATCCCTCCTCGGGTCTTCGCTCGCTGCGGCCTTGCTGGACGAAATTTTTGAGCCTCTTGCGGGACAATCCTGCTGTTGTTGTGTCACACGAGCGAGCCACCGAGATTCTCGTGTGCAGAATATCATCTTTCCGCGCCTGATAAAGCTGAACGCGAGCAGCCCAGCTGGCGCAAAACCCTACGGATCGGTCTCTCCAGACCGGTCGATGCAAGAACTCATGTGAAAATTGACCATCCACGGACCCTTTGTTAGACTTCGAGCGTGTCAGATCACCCTGCAAGTCTGAACTACCAGGACCACTAATCCCAACATGAATTCAGCTCACACCATCCGGTCGATCCAGGACAATATTGCGCTGGTCATCAAGGGGAAGACCCACGTGATCGAAATGGCGGTGGTCTGCCTTCTGGCCCGTGGCCATCTTCTGCTCGAAGATGTGCCTGGTGTCGGCAAAACCACGCTGGCGCACAGCTTGGCTCGATCGCTGGACTGTTCGTTCAAGCGTATTCAGTTTACCAGCGATCTCTTGCCTTCTGACATTGTTGGGGTCTCCATGTTTAACCGGCAAAAACAGGGGTTTGAGTTTATGCCGGGCCCGATTTTCGCCAATGTCGTGCTGGCTGACGAGATCAATCGCACCACGCCGAAGACACAAAGCAGTCTCCTGGAAGCGATGAGCGAAGCACAGATTTCCGTCGACAATCAGACGCATCCACTTGAGCAGCCCTTTATGGTCATCGCTACCCAGAACCCTGCCGAATATCATGGGACGTTCCCCCTGCCGGAATCCCAGCTCGACCGATTTTTGATGCGCCTCCGTATTGGATATCCCACACTTGAGGAAGAGAAGAAGGTGCTTGCCCGTCCCTACTCGTTGCATCCTGCTGAAGCACTGGAAGCGGTGTTGTCAGTCCAGGAAGTATTAGCATTGCAGGTACGCGTGGATCAGGTCCACATGGAGGAGAGTCTCATGGACTATCTGCTCGCGATTGTGCAAGCGACTCGTCAAAGCGAGCTGTTATCCCTGGGGGTCAGCCCACGCGGAGCGCTGGCACTGAGCAAAGCGGCTAAGGCATTGGCGGTCGTCCGTGGCCGCGACTACTGCCTCCCCGACGATATCAAGGAGCTCGCGCCGATCGTGTTGTCTCACCGCGTCATGTTGAACCGGACCCATGGCATGCGGACACAGAGTTTCGAGCAAGCGGAACGTATGGTCCTCGACATTATCGAAACCGTTCCCGTCCCTGTCTAGCTGAGTGTGGAACGACAATCTTGAGACTCGAGAGTTTCAACGGCTCTCTCGCACGGTGTACCAACAACACCTTCCCGCAGGATGCTCAAAAGGTCCGTCAGCAAGATTCCTGTGAGTCGCGAAGCTAGCGTACTGCCTCAGCATCCTGCCGGCCAGTCAACTGGATAAGGGATTTGCGTGACGCACCCACTCCTCAACCTCCGTGGTTTCCCGGCGGTCTCCTTCATCTGGAGAATGTCCAGATGGCGATCGATTCGTCTCACCCCAGAAGGGACGAGGTTTCTGCTCTTTACATTCGGGATCGGGCTCGCCGCCATCAACACCGGCAACAATCTGTTTTACTTACTTCTCGCGATGATGCTCAGCTTCATTGTGATCTCAGGATTGCTTTCGGAATATTGTCTCCGACGATTGGAATTTCGTCGGCATATACCAGATCTCATCATGGCCAACGAACCGACGACCCTCACACTCTCGGTCGCCAACCGAAACCGGCATCTGCCCAGCTTTTCTTTGCGTCTACTCGATGTCGTTGAAGGCCAAGATGTCGATCGGGGACTTGCGATTCGTCTCCTGCCTCCGCAGAGCTCCGTGCTCCTGTCCTATCCACTGCTGGCCACAAAACGGGGCTGGGTCCAGTTCGAAGGTATCCGGGCGCAGACACTATTTCCCTTTGGGCTGTTTCTTAAGAAAGGACTCTATTCCACGGAAGCGCATCTGCTTGTCAGTCCTCCTATCAAGCCGCTTACGTTGCGATTCGTGGATGAGTTGGTCAGTGAAGGGCAAGGAGAGTCTCTCCCGCGACGAGGGTATGGATCTCAACTGTACAACCTCCGTCCGTATCGGCCAGGCGATGATTCTCGATCTATCCATTGGATGACCACAGCCCGCACGTCTCACCTGATTGTGAGAGAAACCGAAGCGGAGGATCAACGACGCATCACAGTCGTTCTCTCTATTGTGGCTCCCAAGGAACGCGATCTCCTGTTCGAGCGAAGCGTGACGTTCGTGGCGTCCCTGCTCTGGCAACTGACGGAGCGGGCCTACCCCATGCGACTTGTCGTGGGGGCAGAGGACTCAGGACTCGGATCTGGATCTGCTCATCTCTTGGCGATGTTGCGTCTGTTGGCGTTATGCGAACGGCAAGCGCCTGAAACCGGCGGAGCTGCCTATCATGGCGAGCTTCCCCCGTTCACCTACGAAGGGGAGCGGGGCTATACGGTAGCGGTCGTACCCTGGTCGGACCAGGCGGTACCCACGAGCATGGCGCAAGCTGATCGGGTGCTCCATGCTACGCAACTTGAAGAATTGACACATGCCTTTTGAGCAAGCCTTTGCCCTCAGCTCCGCCCTCCTTGCCACCACGGCGTTTAGCGGACTTATGCTTGCGCAGAGTGTCCCGCTCTGGCTTGCCCTCCCCACAGCGATCATTCTCATCATCTCGCTGCTTCAAGCGGCAGGAGTCCATTTGGTTCGGCGGGCGATGGCACAGGTGACGCTTTCCCCGACCCTATGGAATGTTCTCTTGATCGGCGCCTTCGTCATATTGCTGATCGACCTCATCGTGGTATCTCGAGACCTTCTCCCGGCGGGCATACACTTTTTGGTCGTGCTGCTGGGCATCAAGTTGCTCACCCTTCAACAGCGGCGCGATTATCGGCATCTCTACGCGATTAGTCTTATGGCTATTTTGGCCTCAGCGGCGCTGACGACCGATGCGTGGTTTGTCCCAATTTTTTTGTTATACCTGCTCGCGGCTGTTTGGACATTGTTGCTGTATCACGTGACCCAAGAAGGTGGCGAACCTCAGGCTGTCCTCCCATCCACAAACACAGCAGCATGTCATGCGACATTCCCGATCCGCATCACTCATCGTTTCTTTTGGTTGACGAACGGAACCGCCGTCCTGACCGTTGCCTTGACGCTCGCGATTTTCTTTCTCATCCCTCGTATCGGGGCGGGCATGCTTCAGAAGACAAGCGGGGAGGCTCTGCGGACAACGGGGTTTTCCGATCGGGTCGATTTGGGGACGATCGGGTCAGTCAAACAGGACCCTCAGGTCGTCATGCGGGTTGAATTACCGGACCAATCAGCTGTTGAAAAAGATCGTTTTTACCTGAGAGGCCTTGCCTACGACCAATACAATGGACAGTCTTGGAGCCGCAGCAGAACCCACCTGCGCTCGTTGAGTCTCGTGGCTGACGGAACATTCCTCGCTCGTCCGGCCGGCAGCCGTCGCTCAGACAACTTATCAGAAACGATTCGCCAAGACATCCTGCTGGAAACGCTCGACACCACGGTCCTGTTTGCAGTCCCATTCGCTGACCTCGTGAGCGGTGAATTTCTCACCCTACAGGTCGATGCCATGGGCGGGCTTCACTTGTCATTACCTCCTTCTTCCCGCGTTCGATACTCCGTTACATCTCAAGTCCCACAGCTCGTCGCAGACGAACGAACTGCGCCAACTCTGGACTACCCCGACTCAATCCGTTCCCGTTACCTTCAAGTTCCAATGGGGTCCGAGCAGGTGGCGGATTTAGCACATCGTGTCAGTCAACAGGCCATGACTCCGTTTGGGAAAACGGTCGCGATCCAGCAGCATCTCTTGGAGAACTATCGATACAGTCTTGAAGACAACACAGCTACGCTGAGTCATCCGCTGGAGGAATTTCTTTTTTCGAGAAAAACAGGGTACTGTGAACATTACGCAACGGCGATGGTTGTGATGCTCCGAACTGTGGGCATTCCTGCTCGACTGGTAACAGGGTTCCTGGCCACGGAATGGAACGAGTACGGAGGCTATTTCACTGTGCGTCAACGGGATGCCCATGCCTGGGTCGAGGTCTACTTTCCTCACTCAGGCTGGATCACCATGGATCCCACCCCCACCATCAACACAGCAGTTGCCACCAACCGCTGGGAATCTGTTCGCCGACTCGGAGAATCCGTTCGGCTGCAATGGGATCGACTGTTCGTCCGTTATAGCGCGAAGGATCAGCTGGCAGTCGTTCATGGAGTACGAGAAGGCAGCGATGCATTACGTGAAAAGGTGACTCGCTGGGGCTCGTTGTTGAGCGCTCCGATAAACCAAGTCCTGAGCCGTCTGGTGCGCGTGGCTCAAACATTTCAGCCGGGCATGCTGGGACTTGTCACGGGAATAATCGTGATCGGCTTGGCACTGCTTTTCCTCACTCTGCGGGATAGGATAGGCCTCTGGGCCACCACCCATTTTCCGACCGCGCATCCGCAACTCGCGATCGCCCAGCTCTATGTTCGCATGGTTCACACGGTGGAAAGGCGAGGAGTGAGCAAACCTCCGTTTGCCACGGCCAGTGAATTTGTCAGACTGGTTCAACAGGAATGGAAGGAGGCCGGCCCTATAGTGGCTACGATAACAGCGCTCTACCATCAGGGACGATTTAGCCGAACCCCGCTTACCTCAGACGAACTCGCGCGCGCAGCTGAGCAGGTTGGGAAGTTGCAATCTCTTGTGCCTGCGGCCCGTCCGCAGCTCTAACACTGCATCGCCTCACCCGGACACGACCGCCACTGCTTTATGATCATCCACGCGTTCGCGCAATCTTCGTCAGCATCGTTTTAAATCTTTGACGCATGTATCTGAGTCCGGCAGCGGTTCACTACTTCGCAATCTTTGCGGCAGAGAACCACTTGAGGGCTGCCGCATAAGTTGGCGGTTACTGAAAAGACGTGCGTTACCTAATCGAGATGCATTGGAAAGAGAGAGGTATCTTGAGAAGAAAACTGAATGCTGGAGCGGGAAACGGGATTTGAACCCGCGACCCTCGCCTTGGCAAGGCGATGCTCTACCACTGAGCTATTCCCGCTCAAGCGCTGTCGTTTAGGAAGGGTGGGATTCTACTGATGCGATAACGAAACTGTCAAGCGATCCGAGGTCGATGGTAACAGGCGACAAAGTAACAGCTGATGAGACCGAGAAGTTCATTCGGTTTCAT
>DATIQH010000019.1:0-1953 GCA_035471155.1 Nitrospiraceae bacterium
GTGGAAGGGCCTTATTGTTGTGTGTCAGTTTGTGTCTGGGAGTTCTGGCCTGGTTCCAGACGGCGTCGGTGAGTGCGGCGGATAAGGAGACGATGACCGTGGAGGAAGCCGCTCGGTTGGGTGAAGAGTTCGGTGTGATCGTCGGAGATGTGGACGAGGGCATCAAAAAAGAATTGAAGCTTGAACGGGCGCAGGGGGTCGCGGTGTTCGAAGTGATCGGGAGCTCGCGCGCCGACTATGCCGGGATCAAGGTCCGATCTATTATCAAGGAAATCGACAAGACCGAAATCAGAAGCATGCTCGATTTTGGGAGAGCGATCAAACGCGGGATGAAAGAATGCAACTTCACCGTCGGCACCTATGAACCGGCCGATCCGGGCGATCCGGTCGGGTGGGGAGTGAATTTCCATTTTGTCGGATGTAAACGAGATTGAGGATGTTTGGACGTGAACGGTGCGTAGAACGAATTGCCGCAGGCCTTGTTATCGCGCTCATCATTTGTGGAATCGGCCTATATCATAGTTCCGCCATCGCGCAGAAGGCGGAGGCTCAGGCCGACTGGGTCGCGGATATTGAAAAGATTTTCATCAGATCGGAAGACTGCAAGCAGTGCCACGATCGGCACTACGAGGAATGGAAAGGCGCGCGCGAGCAGACACCGGATCTTAAAACATTTGGCCGTGTCGATGCGGCGTTGTTGCATGGCACGTCGCTGGAGTCGCCGGTTTTCCGCGCGGTGTTGGGTGTGTGGCTGCAGACCGATCCGACTGCCGATGAGCGCCGCCGCTGTCTCGCCTGTCATGTGCCCTCGACCACCGTGTTTCCTCAATATGTCGATAAGATTGTGGCCCAGGTGTTGTCCGGCACGCCTCAAGTCGAGGGCATCGGCTGCGCCTCCTGCCATCTGATCAAGCAGGTCGAGCAGACGCCGAATTCTCCTCCTTCGTTCAAGATCGAGCCGGGCAAGATGATCTACGGGCCCTATGCGAACCCGGAAGAGAACCTCGTGCATCCTGCGACGCAATCCGATCTATTCCGAGGCGCAAACTATTGCGCCTCCTGTCATTTCGATAAAGTGAAGGATGTGACGCAGAAAGATCTGGCCGGCGAGATTTTGCAGGGGACGGTGTGCCAAGACTGCCATATGGAGCCTTCGACCGGCAGTTCTACTTCGAGGCGCGGAGCGATGAGCCGCGCAATCGGGCGGCACTGGTTCCGTGGCGTGGTGGTGTCCGGCACCATCCTCAAGAATCGAAATCTCCAAGCCGAATGGATGCCCCGTGTGGATCTTGAGACTGCCAAGTCTACTTCTGCCGTGGAGGGGACGGCGCTGGTGAGAATCGGCAGCCTCCCGCACAGTTTTCCCGACGGCGACCCGGTGCTCAAGCAGTTCTATCTGATCCTGACCGTCAAGGACGCGCAGGGCAGGGTGCTGAAGGAAGAAACCAAGCAGTTTGGCTTGCCCTACGACAAAATTCTCCGGGGTCCGATCCCCGATCCCTTCATCAAGGGGGGCCATACGAGAAAAGTTCCCTTCTCCCTTGCGATCCCGTCCGGGTCGACTGCCGCATCGATTGAAGCGGTGTTGAATTATTCGTTGATTCCGACGCCTGAACCGGCGCTCAAAGAGAAATATCTCGCAGCCTTGGCAACTGACAAAGAACGGGAGAGCGCGAGAAAGGTTTTCGAAGAATATACGCAGCCCCGGTTACTGACCTATCGAGCCAAAACACTTTAGCAGGCTCCTGAAAAAGGCCGCCAGCGGCGTTCTCGACTCATCGAAATCCTCAACGTACCCCAGAGGGTACGCCTCCGGTTTCGATTCGCCTGCGGCCTTGCTTGGGACAAGGCGCGTCTTGGCGCGCTAGGGTTGGGCGGGTGAGAAGGCCGCCTTTTTGAGCATCCTGTTAGGCCTCGAAGCAGAAGGACAGCATGATGGTGCGAAACTCGACC
>DATIQH010000020.1:0-2777 GCA_035471155.1 Nitrospiraceae bacterium
CCGCCTTCAGCATGATTTCGACGGCCTTCGCATATTGCTCTTCTGTCGCAAAGCCGATCACATCGACAGGATTTCTGAGCGCTGCCGTGGGAGGAAGAAAAGACGCGAGGGTGGATTGTGTCGATTTGGGCAATTCCGATACGGATAGTCCTTCTGCTGCGCAACTGTCAGCGCAGAGCACTCCGGGGCCGCCGGAATTCGTCAAGATGCCGACGTTGAGACCGGCAGGGATCGGCTGGGCAGACAGGCCTGTGGCCAATGCCAGAAACTCTTCTAAGGTTTTTGCCCGGATCACACCGCATTGTATGAATAACGCATCGACCGCCGTTTCGTTCGTGGCCAGCGCCGCTGTGTGCGATCCTGCGGCAGATTGGCCGGCCTCTGTCCGGCCTGCCTTTAACACCACGATCGGTTTACTCCTGCCAACCCGCGCGGCGATCTGTCTGAACCATCGAGGATCGACGATGGTTTCGAGGTACAGCAGAATCACATCGGTGGCCTGGTCCTGCTCCCAGTACTCAAGAAGATCGTTGACGGTGACGTCCGCATGGTTGCCGACGCTGACGAAGCTGGACAATCCCAGATTCAACCGGCTGGCTGCCATTACCACGGCGAGCCCGAGCCCGCCGCTTTCTGAGGCGATGGCAACTCGACCGGGGGGAGGAAATACCGGCGTATAGGTCGCGTTGAGACGAACAGCTGGATCGGGGTTCATCAATCCGAAGCAATTCGGCCCGATCAGGCGTATCCCATGCCGATGGACTTTCTCTCGCACCAGTTGTTCGTGCGACGTTCCGGATCCGCCGGTTTCAGCAAAGCCCGCTGTGATGAGGATGACTGCCGAAACCTGTTTTGCGGCGCAGTCGTCGATGACATCGAGGACCGCGTTGGGAGGAACAGCGATGAGGGCAAGATCGACGGGGTTTGGAACAGATCTCAGCGAGGAAAAGACTGAAAGTCCTGCAATCTCGGTTGCATAGGGATTGACCGGGATGATCGTTCCGGCATAGCGGCTTCCCTGTAGGGATTCGAGTAGCCGGTAGCCGATGTGTGTTCTATTGCGTGATGCACCGATAACGGCGACGGAACGAGGGTAAAAAAACGGCTTCAGTGAATCAACTGTAGAATGGTGCGGGGATTGAGGCATGACATCAGTTCCAATCGTATTCTTGCATCCGCTCATTACACGGGTCATCACATAAGCCACTTGGGTTGAAGAAGCAAGATGGCACTCAAAGCGACCATCACCAGGCCGCTGGTCAACTTCAGCCAGCGTCCAGCTCGCTCTTGTAACTTCCTGTGACTCAGCGTGCCTACCGCGATCATGACCATGAGGCTGTCATCGAAAATGTAGGCCAGGTTGTAGAGGCCGAGATAGCCATAATATTCCAATAAAGGCATCTGTTGCAGGGTCAGAATCTGTGTGTAGAGTGCCGGGAATCCTGCGGTACAGAGCAGTTCGACCAGGTTCACGAGCCCTGCCAGAATGACGATGCCCGTCAGGGCTCCGGCGATGTTCTCGGCTTGGAGTATTCGGCGGATGCGGGCGTACAGTCCCGGCTTTGAGGATTCGGGAATACTCAGCGAGATGCCGTGATGCAGCGCAAAGAAGTCCTTCACATTGACCGCTCCCACCAGGAGGGCGATGCCGCCAAGACCGATCTGGATCGGGCGTGAGAGGCCGATCAGGAGAAACATGTTGAGCCAGGCCGCCATGAAGGCAAAATAGACCAGGCCGCTGACGGCGACGAAAGTCCCGGCGATGAGGGCCATTCTCAGTCGATCACGAAGATTGACGAGCAATGAGAGAAGGAAAAGCAGCACCCACATCGCACAGGGGTTGAACCCGTCCAAGAGTCCGATGACGATGGTGAACAGCGGCAGGCCGAGGTCTCTGACGCGAAGCTCGCCGAACCATTTGGTCTGGATGCTCTCGACGGCCGCAGGTGATACGGTGCCTTGTGCATGCCGGTCGAGGGTTGAGAGGATTTCCGTTCCAGTCGTTTCGGCTGAGAGGAAGCCGACAATCAGCTCTGCGCCGATAAGAAAGGAGGGGACGCCGATGTTGGCTATTCCTCTTTCAGCAGCCAGCGTGGCGAGTCGCTGCAGCGCGACTGGGTCTTCAGCGACGTCGTAGATGGCGATTCGAACAGCCGGACGCTCCCGCCGGAGTTCTTTGAGAAAGGCTTTTGCAGCCTCGCAATGGGGACAGCCGGTGCGAACGAAAACTTCTATCTCCGGAGTCGATTCTCCAGCCTGGACATGTGTCCCGCAGAAGAACAGGAGAAGTAAGATAAACGCACCGAGTTGCCGAGTCAGACTCGGCAGGCCTATGCGCTGAAAGAACACAACTTCGTATTGACCCGTACCATTCAAGTACGCCTCGCGGCTCCGCGTGCCCGTCTCGCAATGCGACTGCGCGATTCGCGACGAACCGTCATGAATAATGCAGGTTAACTGACAACGTCCGGGGGGGACACAGCCCTGATGTACGACAGCACATCCAACATTTGCTGATCTGTCAGCTTGCCACGAAAACTGTGCATCGGGCTGAACAGCACGCCATTCGAGATCGCCACGAGCAATTCCCAATCGCTTTTGGATTGAGTAATTAGAGACCGAAGGCTGGCTGGCCGTACGATCAAATCCTGGCTATCGGGGCCTTTCCCATCCAATTTGCTTCCATGGCAACGGAGGCAATTCTTTTCATACACCGTCTGGCCGGCTTGAGAGTTCCCTCGCACCACTTGGGCGGCGACCCATGAGGTGCATCCCAT
>DATIQH010000021.1:0-1770 GCA_035471155.1 Nitrospiraceae bacterium
AATACACCTCGGCACCGATCTCCCCGTCGAACAGCAGGAAGTAGATCGCCAGCGCGGCACAGAGCTCTGACTTCCCGTTCTTCCTGGGGAGCATCAGCAGGCACGTCCGGTACTGCCGCCGACCGTCTCCCTGCGTCTTGAAGAGCTGCTTCAGGATGCGACGCTGCCAAGGGCGAAGGTTGAACGACTGGCCGGCGAACGGCCCTTTTGTGTGGGTCAACTGGTTGATCAACCGAATCGCCCGCGCGGCCTGCGTCTCTTTCACTTAAGCGCCCCAGACCACTTCGACGCCGGCTCATCAGGCGCCTGCTTCGGCACCTTGATTCGGCTCCGCCCGCTCGGCGTCATCCCGAAGAAGTCGTAGTAGCTCTTCAGCACAATCGCGCAGTCCCGCTCCTCCCGCTGGTTCTTCCACCCCGCGTCGTCCTTATGACGAGAGAAGATCCGTGCCGTAAATTCCAACTCGCACAGCCTCGCAAACGCCGGCACATCCACAGGCGTCAGGGTGCCCATAGCCAGGCAACCCTGCGCGATCTCTCCCCACACCTCAGCCGCACCCACCGACAAATACCCCGGCTTCTCCACCGGACCAGCCACCGGCTTCGGCTCGAGCTCGTTCAAATGGCGTTTACCAGGGTTTCCCCTGAGCACCTTCAGGCTCGTCGGGAGCGGACGCCGGCCGCTGTTGTGGTTGCCCATAACTAGACCGCCAAACGTAACTGGCCCTGCACCTTCGCGCCCTTTGCAATATTGCAACGCCGGCACGCACACTGGACATTCGACCAAACGTGACCGGGTGAGTTCGGATGCGACAGCGGGACGATGTGGTCTATCTCAGGTGCGCGCGGATCGAATGTGCCACGGAGTCTCCGCGGCGTCGAACACCCACAAATCTGGCAGTGCCATCGGTCACGAGTACAAACTGAGATCGGCCCGCAACGTTCGTATGGGAGTCCGCGCTTTCTGGCTCGCTCACATGGCTTCTTGCCAGTAGACTGACGGCATTTCCGCCGCGTTCGTAGCGCCTGTTCACCCTTACAGTTAGGGCATACTCTGAAGATGCCAGGTCGAAATAGCGGTTTGCGGAACGAGGCGCCGCAGATACGGCAGGTGCGGTCACAATTCGCTTCTGACAAGCGTCGACGAAGCGCCTCAGCTTGAGCTTTAGCTAGTTCCTTCTGCAACCCTCTCTGTTTGGCTAATTCGACTTCTCTGGCTGTTTTTTTGGCGGCTTTTTGTGTTTCCGCTGTCGCTGTCCTGTGTGCTCCGTAGCACTTTTTAGAGCAGAAGATACCCTCACCGCCGCTCGTTTTGTGGAACTGTTCGCCGCAATGGCGGCAGGTGCGTAGTTTCTTCGGTTGGTTTTTGCCAAACCCTAACTTTGCTGCTCTGTGTCTCCCCACTTCAACCCGAAGCACATGCAGGCAAGCCGCTGAACAGCATTTCCGACTAGCGTACCCTGAGAAAGTGAACGGTCGGCCGCACTTCGCGCATTCTAAATTGTGTTCAGGTAATGGTTTAGGCTGCGATGAAGGCAACCTTCGGGACCATCGGTAGACCGTCGTGCGATCAACTCCCAGTTCCCGCGCAGCCGCAGAGATATTCGGCGCCGCGGCTATAACTGACTTGACATCAACAGTTAAAGCCCGCAATTTCCAAGTACGTTTCCTATTATTACGCGAAAACGGGCGTGTTGGGTGACGCGCGCCACCTCACGACGCATATCCCATGTTGCGTACGAATCCTGTCGACGCCTTCATGTGTCCAGCC
>DATIQH010000022.1:0-1844 GCA_035471155.1 Nitrospiraceae bacterium
GACAGCATCGTGATGGATGAAAAGGCCAGGACCAAGCACCTGACGCCCGATGTGGCGCCGCTTCTCGCCGAACTGGCGGGGAAGCTCAAGACGCTTGAACCGCTCGTCCATGGCGAGATCGAGAAGGCGTTCAACGAGATCCCATCGCCCCTGCCGATTCTGGTGCATCGGAACGCCGTGCCGAGACCGCAAATCGTGATCGACAATGCGATAAGCGGCATCGATGAGCACCGAAGCCAGATCGGAGAGGGAGCCGGTGGTTTCCACCACATCGGCTAACCGGAGGAGATCGCGCACGCCGATGCGCAGCATCTCTCGACGACGGAATCGTCTGAGCGCATCCAGCTTGAGTTCTGTAGCGGTGACACTCTCCAGGCTTTGCCGAATTGTACGTTCCATCCCTCCCCTGGTGGGCGCAGTAGACAACACGTTCTCTTGCGCCAGCCAGTACAGCAACAGCGGATCACGGACGAGGGTAAAGGCAAGCGAATCGCTGTTCCCAAATATTGCGCTCACGAGGTCCAGCATCCGAGGAGCGCTGCGCAGGTATTCCAGCACGGCCGACCGGCTGACTCCGCTCGCGAGCCAGCGTTCCCAATGGTTCAAGGCCTGATCTGGGTCGGCGGTCCGCTCGATGGCCTCGAGCAACGCGGGCAGGATGTCTGCCAGCTGACGCCGCTGGTGTGGATCGCCGGCCATCGATTGCAGATTGGCATCGGCATCCTGAATGCGATGGAGTCCGTACGATCGAAGAATCGTTTCAAGCCGGGCCGGCTCCAGCTTGGACTCCAACAAGACCGGAGTCGGGTCCGGGCGCGCAGCCCATTCGAGTGTGGGAACGGCACAGTAGCGCGGCACCGGCTTCTGGAAACGAGTGGTCATAGGCGGGCATTATACTCATCCTTCGGCGCTCGCACAATGAACCCCGCTTCGGCTATACTCCGATTCATGACCGATGGGCTTGGATCACGAGAGGCGATCATCAAGACCCTCGCCTCCCTTTGTTCAGATGTCGAAGACGAGGTCGTTCACGATTTCGTGTCTCGGATGGACACCGAGTACTTCGAGCGGTTCAAGCCGGACACCATCGCCCACCATATCCAACTTGCCAGTCGGCTTACGCCAGACCATCCCTGCGAATTATCGGTGCGCGACAAACGAGCCGGGCGATCGGAAATCACCATCGTCGCATACGATTACTTCTCGGAATTCGCCGCCATCTGCGGTGTGCTCTCGGCCTTTGGACTCAACATCGAAGAAGGGCGAATCTATACGTTTATGGGGGCGGCGCCCTCCCCCTCGACGGCCGGCAGACCGAAAGGCCGGCCCGGCCTCAGCCGAAAGAAAATCGTCGATGTTTTTCTTGTGCACCCTATAGACCGATCGGGTTTTCCCCCGCCGCAGCACAATGCCCTCCGGCAAACGGTCAACGAGGTCGTTCAACTACTGGATGCCGGAAAATTCGAAGAGGCGCGCCAATATGTCAACCGCCGGCTCGTCGAACGATTGGACAAGCAGCGGAGTGCCTTCACCGGCCTACTCGACAGGGTGCAGATCACTTTCGATAATCGTCAATCGCCGACCGATACGATCATGGACATCCAATCCGACGATACTCCGGCCTTTCTCTATGCGCTGGCAAACGCCCTGGCCATGCGCAATATCTACATTACCAAGGCCCAGATCGAGTGCGACGGGGCCAAACTGCGCGATCGCTTCTTCGTCAGAAATCGCGATGGACAGAAACTTCTCGATTCAGCCGATCAGCAGCAACTGCGGTTGACCGCCGTGCTCATCAAACAATTCACGCATGCCTTGACCTGGGCTTCCGACCCGGCCAAGGC
>DATIQH010000023.1:0-9993 GCA_035471155.1 Nitrospiraceae bacterium
GAGCTTGCCGGTGCTCACCAGGAGCCGCCCGACCGCGCGCGGCAGCGGCACGAGCGCGAGCTCGAGGCGATGCTCCTCGTTTTCTCGCACGTTCCTGGCGCTCAACGTGACCTGGCCACCGCCCTTCATGAGTATGACCTCGGTGGATTTGATGACGGCCGTGACCTGGTCGTTTTGTTTCAAGTTCAATTCTTCCACACCTTGATTGGTGACAGCCGCTACGATCTTTGTTCCCTGCGCATCGAGGATGACAAGACACATCGCCTCACCGGACTTGATACTCGATACCCGCCCCTGAAGTTTATTTCTTGCGCTGATAGCCATTTGCTCTCTCCTTCCTTGTTCGTGCAGATGTGGCATCACTCAACAACTTACAACTAAGGAGGCCGCGACGTAGGTGCTTCGCAGCTCTTGTGCGATTAAAACTACATCCGGTCTCTGAAGCATCTTTGTCCATCTATGTCTTGCCGTATTGTCTCATCATTAATGCTCTGTCTCTTCCGCTATGAGCAGCCCTGAGTCCGGACGTTTGCTATTTGCCGAATACGGTCATGGGAACAAGTAGCAGCACGCACGAAATACACAGGAACAATCTCATACGACTCTCTCCGCTAGAATGCATCCTCGCTTCTAGAGCAGCATCATGGAGAAACCCTCACACCTACTCCTTCAGCTCCTCATTCAGCGCCACGGCTTTGATATGTGCATACACGTGTTGGCCTGGTTTCAATCCAAGGTTCGCAAGCGATTTTCGAGTGATGCTGGCGACGAGCGGCGCTCCGATATCCAACAGCACATCCACCGAAGTCTGGTCCGTTTCCCTGATCTCAACAATGGACGCCTCAAGAATGTTCAACACGCTGGTCGGAGAATTGGTCCGGCCTACGACAAGGCTGACATCGCTGGAAAGAATGTGTGCGCGTACAGGCTGTCCAATGGCCACGGACTGAAGCGGCACAAACAAGAATTGGCCCTTGAATTCTAGCTGAGTGAGACCGTATTGCGGTTCGTGGCTTGCCACACGAGTGTCCAAAACCGCGCCGACTCGGAGCGATCCGAAACTCCCACGATACTCCAGGGAGGTGAGCACTTCATTGAGCGCGCCCACGCCCACGAGTTTGCCCAGTTTCAAGAGGACGACACGGTCTGCGAGCTGGAGGATCTCGTTGATCGAATGGCTGACATAGATCACCGGAATGTGCAGTTCCTCATGTAGCCGGTGGATGAAGGGGATGATCTCTTGCTTGCGCTGAATATCGAGCGAGGTGAGCGGCTCATCCATCAGCAGCAGTTTGGGACTTGTGAGCAATGCCCTCCCGATCGCCACCCGCTGTTGCTCGCCACCGGATAATTTGTGAATGCGGCGATCCAGGAGATGCCCGATTCCCAAAATAGTGACCACCTGCTCAATCGATATACGGCGTTCTTCCACCGGAATACGCTTGTAGCCGTACAGAAGATTCGAACGCACACTATAATGGGGAAACAGTCGAGGCTCCTGGAATACGTACCCGATCGGGCGGGCGTGGAGCGGCAGACACATGCCTTTCGCTTCGTCCTGCCAGACATCGTTGCCGAACTGCATGAAACCATCAGGCGCGCGCTCAAGTCCCGCTAAGCATCTCAATAATGTTGTCTTTCCAGAGCCTGAAGGACCAAACAGTACGGTAATACCCGATGTGGGCAAATCCAAGCCGACGCTCAGATGAAAGCTCGGATAGCGCACATCAAAGCGTGCAACCAAGCGGCTCATGATACGTGTATGGGAAATCGGCGATTCGCGACGTACACTCCCAGCAGCACCAGAAACGAAAAAATCAGCATAAAAGCAGAGATCGCATGAGCCTGTGCGTATTCCATCGCTTCCACATGGCTAAAGATGGACGTGGACAGGACTTTCGTCTGTCCTGGAATTGCCCCCCCGACCATGAGCACCACTCCGAACTCTCCCATCGTGTGGGCAAAGCCGAGCACTATCGCGCTGATGTACCCACGCAGAGCAATCGGGGATATCACTGTGAGAAAGGCATCCATCTTAGAGGCGCGGAGCGACCAGGCTGCTTCCAATGGGGCTTTGCCGGCGGCTTCAAAGGCCCCTTGGAGCGGTTGTATCACGAAGGGCATGGAATAAAAGACTGAGGCGATCACGAGCCCCGTGAAGGTGAACGCCAAGGTAAAATTCATCAACCAACCCAGCGGTCCATAGGGACCCAGCGCGACGAGGATGTAAAATCCAAGGACGGTGGGAGGAAGCACAATCGGTAGCGCGACCACCGCCTCCACGATCGGCCTGAACCGGGAGCGGGTATGGGCCAACCACCAAGCGAGCGGCGTACCCACGATCAGCAGGACCACCACAGTCATGGCGGCCAGTCGCAAGGTGACCCATAGCGCGCTAAGATCCATTTCTGTTATTGCCATAACCTAACTCCCTGCGCAGGGGCTGCTATTTCAGTTCATATCCATATCGCTCGATGATCGCTTTTGCCTGCGGTCCGCCCATGAATTCCATTAACGCTTTCGCCGCCGGATTGTCCTTTCCCTTCGCCAGCAAGACCACGTCCTGTTGGATCGGTTCATGGAGATCATTCGGCACATCCCAGCGGCTTCCAGTACCCTTGATCTTTGGATCCAGGACCTGTGACAAGGCAACAAAGCCCAATTCGGCATTGCCGGACTCGATGAATCCCATAGTCTGCCCAAGGCTCTCCCCCATGACAATTCGAGATTGTACGCTCTCCCATACCCCGAGCTTCTGCATGGCCTGCATGGCTGCGACTCCATAAGGAGCGGTTTTAGGATTCGCGATGGCGAGACGTTTAAAGCTCGCGGATCGTAGCGTGTCTTGTCCCTTCACCAGGTTGGAATCGGGACCCCAGAGCACGAGACGTCCAATGGCATAGGTGAACCTGTTCCCCTTGACTCCCAACCCTTCATCCTCCAACAGCTTCGGCCGTTCATTGTCGGCGGAAAAGAACACATCGAATGGCGCGCCATTCTTAATCTGACTATAGAAGTTTCCGCTAGAGCCCGAGGCGGTCTGAACGGTATGACCTGTCGTTTTTTCAAATTCCATCGCCACCTCTCGGAACGGTCCAATAAAATTGGCGGCCACTGCCACCAACACCTGCTCAGCCGAAGCAGGGGTGACAGCCAAGACCATCAATACCAAGGGCAGCAAGAACTTTTTCATAATCAGACCTCCAAACATTCGATCGATGATCTCAGCGTGTTTCTACAACCTGACCCTCACCGAAGCATAAAAATAATCCGAGTCTTTATTTCCACAGGCGGGCATTTGGGCGATGATGGCGGGACTGTCAAAATAAGACCCCTTGAACCAATGAACGTACCCGAAGTCAAAGTCCAAGTTTTGTCTCATTGCCCATAGCGGAGCCCATTGCGCACGAAGTTCCAAATCGTGCCCCAGATAATTTCCTGACCCTCCGGTGGAATCTTGTACGAGGCCACCGGAATACCCCGCGCTCCCTTCTGCCAAATACCAGAACCGTTGCTTGACTGTTACTACCAAATTGTCGTCAGGTTTGAGGATCAGCCTCCAACCGGGAGAACTGATGTTGGACCGGAAAAATGGTCCCCAAATTCCCGTGGGCATCAAATCAAATCGACGGGCGCCGAACAGGGGATCAAAGGTTCCATTCTGGCTTCCTCCCGGGGTTTGAGTGCCGCTGGCGTAGGTATATTGCACCAAAAACCGAGGAGTCCAGGGCAGATTAAACGTATACCCGGCTTCCGCGTTTGGGTTATAGGCAAAATGCTCGACGTTGCCCAGGTGTCCCGTTTGAACGGCCCCCTCGAATTCATAATCGAATTCGTTGGTCGCAGGAAGCTTGAACAGGCGAAGGCCGTACGTGCCATACGTGCCATACGTACGCTGAAGATTTTTGTTTGGGAGCTGTTGATCATTTAACCCGAAATAAAAAAGATTCACGTTAAACCAGGGGAAGTGCTGGCTCTCTATATAGGTCCCCCAGAACACGCTATTTGTTGTCTGCTCGTCGAGCCTCACCAGATCCCGAATCACCGGTTCAACCAGAAAGGCTCTGATCCGCCAGGTAGTGTTTTGACCAATTTGCCAATGGACTCCGTCGAAGGCATTCGTAGTATTTCTGAAATCGTTTCGGGCAACGTACCGACGATTGCCGAAATCCATGGTCATACGACCGAAATGCAAATCCGTTCGCAATTCGGTCCCCCCGACATTGTTTACAGTCAACGACCCGAACAGCTGCACGATGTCAAATTGGTCGACCGTCGTGGTATTCCTGAAATCCCCCGGCTCATCGCTCGACAAGGCCCGCGAATCCTGTCCTTCAAAGAGGAATCGGAAGGGACCATTGCCCAATCCAACACGCACTCTGGATCGGAGGGCTACCTGAGCATCAGTTCCCCCGCCTCCTGCAACTTGGGTAGATCGCCAGGGATGATCGTACGACTCAAATCTGGTCCGGTTTTCGAGGCCAAGATCTACCCAATCAGGTAAATGCGTTGCAGCTTTCACATATCGGGTCCATTCCATCTCTCTTCGGTAATTGAGAACTGCATCGGCTGGTTCGATCCAGTTTTTTCCCTTTTGTGCTGAAACTTCGTTATATCGCTCGTTCGTAATCACACCCTTGTCGCGCATGAGTTTGAGCACAGGATCTTCCGTGCTCCGAAACACCCACTCTCCGTTTTGCTGGACCATTTCACCATACTCGACGGCCCTTACCGGGCCTACTCCCACAACGAGGAGGAGAGCGCTCAAGAGAGCGCACCACCAACTTCTCCTGACCATAAACTCTCTCTTTATCCCCAACCGTAATTCGGGAACTATTTCTAGAGTGGAGTTGTCAGCCGACACGCAGCGCATGAAGCTTTCCTGTTTCGCTGGTGTCATACCCGCCCAGCGACTCAATCTCATTTCGAAATGGGCGGCTGACCAAGGTTTCGAACAAATGGGTTAACGTCGGATGGGACTTCAGATAGGCTTTGGGCACGACAAGGTCGTAGCGCGCGGATTGAAGCGGTATGAAGTCGAGTTCAAAGAGTTGCGCCGCGGATCGAATGCCAACCCCGACGTCTGCCTGGCGGCTTGCAATCGCGCGCGCAACTTCGAAATGGGAGGCGACGATCGTGCCGTAGCCCTTCACTTGATCCTGATTGATTCCCGCCGCGCGCAGCCGCTGATCCAGCAATAGTCTGGCCCCTGCTCCCTCTTCCCGGTTCACGAGTGTCACCTGGGAATCGACGATGTCGCCGATTTCACGGATTGATTTCGGATTACCGGTGCGAACGAGCAAGCCCTCTTCCCACGTCGCAAATGTGACGACTTCATAGTTCGAACCTTTCAGCGCACGCCGGAGGAACGGCAGGTTCGATTCCCCCGTCGCCGGATCGAAGAGATGCAGCCCTGCGACGTGGACCTCGCCCTGTTGCAAGGCTCGAAGCGCCGCCATACTTCCCATGGTCCAGCCGACCAAGGAGGTCTGGTCCTTACGACGTCGCATGTGCTCACCGGCAAGGAAGATTGCCGGATCACAGCCTGCCACAGAGATAGCTTGTTCGATCATCTGACGATCTCGCGAGAGTTTCACGCGCACCGTCGCGCCCGATGTCTGGCCCTGCGCCTCGACGACATAGCCATCGGTAGGAACGGTGAAGGAAAGAACCTCGCCCAATCCGGTTATCGGTCGCACGACTGTTTTTGAACCCACCGTCGACACTTTGACTCGGATGGGTGATGCCTTCACGTCGAGTTGCGGAAGATGGCCTATTAACTTGCCCTCAACGATGTCCTCGGTTGCTCTGAGGTTGAAAAGATCTTCAACGCGACAAGCCAACGCCGAAGCCAAGCGAAGGGCCACACCTGTTGTCGGTAAATACAGATTCGACTCAATTGATGACACCGCCTGTCTCGTGATCCCGGCACGAACAGCTAGTTCCCCCTGCGATAGACTTTTCTGTATACGGAGAGTTTTAAGGTGATTGGAGACGTCTTGAATGGTTTGGTTCGGCTGGTTCGAAGACTTCATGCCCATTGAATAGCAAGCATTCTGTTCTTATGTCAATTGTTATGTCGTAAAATATTACTATTCATTGATAAAACATATGATGGAAGTTGTTCATATGAGCTTCCTATAGAATAAAACGTGATATTAATTATATTGTTGACAAACATTATCTAGTTAGCTTATTACATAGACCGCGATACTTGATCGGTAATGTGTACATTGCTCGATGGCTGGAAGGAGCTTCTGAATATGAGTAACCAACAGCGAGTGATTCAGAGCCAGGAGCACAACCAAGATATTGCGCACAAGATTCTGCTCGCCATCAAGGACCTTCGCTTCGGATCGGTGGAAGTCGTCATCCACGATTCGAAAGTGGTCCAGATCGAACGCAAGGAAAAGATCCGCATCGACACGAACTCTACAAGAACCACTTAATCAGGGAGGTGAATGTGACTACAGGGTACTGTTGTCGGAGCTAAAGGAGGACACCGCGCCGTCCAGAAAACTGGAGGCACCACGCTCCACATTTCAGTCATACACGTCAATCTGTAACTGACCGGTCAACCGGAGGTTCCATGCAAAGAAAGAAGGTCACGCATGAGACATCTCCGGTTCATTATCGTCAGTATGGTATTAGCAAGCGTGCTTTTCGGGCTTACCTCACGTGGGTGGGCAGTGGAGGAAGGCCAGCTTCAGAAGAAGGACGGCCGATGGGAATATATGGCCACTGAAGATCCAGGCCTCAAGTATCTACTCCTCAAGGGCATCATTACCCAAGACGAATACGACAAAGGGTTTAAGGTGATTGAAACCAAAGAACGCGTCTCAAAGTCGAACTTCAATATTGACGTGAATAACGGGTTGAACATCCGCGTTGGGTCGAAGTTCCTGCTCAAGATGCGGTTGCTGACCCAAGTACGTTATACGTTTAGTACCTATAACGAAGCATGGGGAACGGTTGGAGATTCGAGGAATCCGGAAATCCTTGGCGGGCAAGTAGAGTTTCGGGCCATCAGAAATCAGAGCGATGCTAGCAACTTTACGGTGCCCCAGGCCCAGTTGCAATTCATGGGATTCGCCTTCGATCCGGATCTTCGCTACAATTTTTCGCTACAGCTGAATCAGAGCCCCTTCAATCAAGAGGGTGGCAGCGGCAGGGCCGGTCTCCTCGATGCCTACATCGCCTCCTGGCATATCCCATTTGCAACCGTCCAGGTAGGGCAACAGAAAGTCTGGTTCAATCGTGCCCTCATCAGCTCGAACGCCACGTCCTCTTTTGCGGATAATCTGCTTGTCCAGAGAACGTTTGCCGCCAATCTGATCAACAGTCGGGATATCGGAATCGTCGTGTTGAGCGACGAAGAAAAATACAAATTCAACTATGCTTTCGGGATCTGGGGAGGAGTTGGACCGAACCTCACGGATCAGGGCACAGCCGTCAGTCAGGCCCTTCCCAACAACGCCAGCCTCCCCACCAGCCAGCAACGGACCTTCAACTACGATACCCGTTTCCAGAACGGCGAAATGATGTACACAGCCCGGCTGTTGTACAAGGTTTCAGGCAATCCTGGATATGGCCAGGGGGACATCCTCTATTCTCGGGTGCCTCAAATCGCGATTGGAGCGGGATATGCCTATAACCCGGCCCAGAACTATTTGAGTTCGATTCGATCAGACATTGTCAGTCGCGCATACCGCCAGGCCATCACAGGTAGCAACAATGGCCGGCTCCTCGCTGGAGGGATTTACGATTTCCAGACCTATGAGGTGGATCTCATCGCGAAGTATCAGGGATGGTCACTCCAATCGGAAGGCTACTTTCGGCACCAGCGGGTGCGGAGTACAGACGATGGATCCATTCCCTTCACTCCTTCGACCGCAGTGGTATTGGGACCCCCGGTGGATCTCGGCCAAGCCTGGGGCTGGTACGTGCAGGTCGGCAAATACATCATTCCGAGGAAGCTCGAGCTAGCCGTCCGGTACGGGGTACTGGATCCGTCCACCAAACAGAAAGACGATATAACCAAAGAGTTCGGCGCCGCTTTAAGCTACAGCTTCGATGGCACATACAACAATCGGCTCATCATTGACTACTCCAACATCACATTGGGAAGCGGTGGACGAGCCCCCGACCGGTTTCCATTCGAGAGCCAACCGGGATTCGGTCGCGATCTGGTCGAAAACCGCATCAATGTGCAGTATCAATTCTATTTCTAAACGCATGATGAATGTCATCATGATGATCAGGAGGTACGTTATGACACGCCGACATGTACTGCTGAGAAGTCTGTTGTTCCTCGGTGTATTGACCACGACTGTGTGGACAGCGCCGTCTGTACAGGCAGCGCCTGAGACCGTGACCATCGCAGCTGCCAACAGCCTGAGAGATGCCTTCAGGAAAATACTCCCGCTCTTCGAAGCGCACAATAAAGACTTCACCGTGAGAGTCATCTACGGGCCGTCTCTAACCCTCAGCAAGCAAATCGAAGAGGGTGCGCCGATCGATGTGTTCCTGCCTTCTCAGGTTGAGGAAATCGACCAACTCGAGCAGAAAGGGCTCGTCATTCAAGGCACAAGACGTGTCTATGCCAGCACCTCGTTGGTCCTGATTGCCAGCCCTGAACTCCCGGCGCCGATCGCTTCGGCCCAAGATCTTCGCACAACCCTAATCCGGTATATCGCCATCGGCGACCCGAAAACCTCGTCGGTAGGAAAGGTGGCGGCTCAATATCTCAAGTACAGCAAGCTCGATTCCCAGCTGAAGTCGCAACTGGTCTATGGCGAGCATTCACGAGCCGTCCTGGACCTGGTCGTCAAGGGCGAAGCCGACCTCGGCGTCGTCTACCGCACAGACGCCGTATCGAATAAGAAGATCCGTATTATCGACGAGGCCCCGGTGGACTCGCACTCGCCAGTCTACTATGGAGTCGCCGCGGTCTGGACCGCCAAGAACATCCCGGGCGCAGGGGATTTCATCAATTTCTTGGGGAGACCAGAGATCCAAACTCTCTTGCAAGACCACGGCTTCGATCGCATAGCCGAGCCGGTCGGCGTCGCTCAACGACAGGAGGGACAATAATGAATCGCTATAAGAACAATTTGACACAATGGTCGGCATGGCTTATGCGCGCGCTGTTTTTTATGATCGGCCTATCCATCGCCACCGGTTGCGCGAGCCAGCCTATCCCGTCGTCGAGGACAATCTACGAGGCAGGGTTGAATACGGTGCGGTTGGAAGAGGACCACGACTCCACATCCAATGCCCATCCTGTCACGCTGACGCCAGCGGAAGTCGGCACGTTGCTTCGGGGGGTCCGCGCATCGGAACGGCGGAACATCGTTCACCGTCTGATTTTCGGTCAAGCCGACCAAACCAGGGCATTCCGGAAAGAAGAGATCTCCGCGCTGGCGTTGCCTCTTTCAACAGCGCTGTCTCTGGCTGAGCCGACAGAACGTGTGTACTTCAACTTGAGTCACGCCACGGATCAGGGAGATCAGGAAACTACCACTGGCTGGATCTCCATCCAAGGGCCGATTCTGCACCTGATCATCAGCGCCGTGCACGCCCGGCATAGCCCTGGTCCAGATATCAACAAATACGACCGGCAACTGCCGAACATACCGGAAGCTTCAGCATTGTATGACGTGACGTTCGAGCCGGATGATTTTCTGGCCAAGGCGAGTTCGTCGGCCCGTTTCTGGGCGCCGGATCAGCGGGAAGAGTTGCAGATTCGGTATCAGGACGCTCTTGCCGGGTTGACCGTTCCGCCCGCCCCAGAGCGCGAAGGAAAGAAACCTTAGTCAATGAGTATTCTTGTGGTCGGTGGCGATTCAGCTGAAATGTTCCGCCAACAGACCGACGGCGGGCATGGGTACGTCCGGCATTGGAGCGGTCGTAAGAACCGCGACCTGACGAAGTCAATTCCAAAAGATACGGAAGCCGTTGTCGTCGTGCTGGATCGGGTGAGCCACAGACTGG
>DATIQH010000024.1:0-3682 GCA_035471155.1 Nitrospiraceae bacterium
TATTAACGGGCATGGCAACTCTCCTGTGATCGAAGTTTAGTGTCCGTCCCGCCAAAGGACAAAGTCAATCGGAGTGAGAGGGGCACTGGCGAGAGAAGGTTTGTCTGTTTTTCTTACTTATTTGGTTCAACCAAACAAACCAGATAAACCAGAGTTCTGCTAGTACAGCCGCTCGGCGATTGTGTCTGCCTGAAGGCGACCCCGTTCCGATAATCTGCTGTGCTCACCGTCTTCTTCGATCAACTGTTGCGCGAATAGTTCTGCGGTGATTGCCGCATGCCCGTAGTTTGCGGCATGTTGATGAAGATGGTGTGAAGGAATGCCTCGTATCAGGCGTAGCCCGAAAATCACAGCGTCGCGGAGTTGCTCCTCCTCCGAAAGCCTGGCGCCAGCTTCAATCGGGAGACGATTGGCCGCGAGTGATGTCTCGTAGGCCGCAAGGTCGGCGACGTTGCCGAATCTGGTTCCGTCCAGATAGGACTGTGCGCTCGGCCCCAAGCCAAGGTATTCACCACTGGTCCAGTAGAGCAGGTTATGCCGGCAGGCATATCCAGGCTGGGCATAGTTCGATATCTCATACCGTTCATAGCCGGCATTGCCTAGCATTCGTTGCGCGGCTTCGTCCATTTCGATCTGAAGGCCTTCGTCCGGAGCCTGACTCCGTTGACGATGGATGTTATCGGCGAGCTTGGTGTTCGCTTCAACTGTAAGGGCATAGCAGGACAGGTGGGTGGGAGCCAGCGCGAGACAGCGGGCCATCGTCCGCTGCCAGCTCTCCAGGCTCTGGCCGGGAAGTCCAAACATCACGTCGAGATTGATGTTGGTGAATCCAGCGGCCCTGGCTTGGGTTATGGCTGTGACGGTTTCACTGACGGCGCCAGGACGTCCGATTCTGGCCAGGTCGCCATCCTCCATCGATTCTGCGCCGAAACTCATGCGGGTGACGCCCGCTCGATACAGCTGTCCGAGTCCCTGTTCGGAGATTGTGGAAGGGTGGGCTTCAACGGTGATTTCACAGTCGGAGGCGAGAGTGAAATGTTTGTGAATTTCGGACAGGATTGCGGTCAGCTGAGTCGCAGTGAGTACTGTCGGTGTGCCGCCTCCGAAATAGACGGATTGAACGGGACGGTTTGCGGCCACGTGGCGTTGCCCTGATCGCTCGATCTCCTGCATGAGGGACTGGACAAAGGCTTCCGCGCGGCTCTCACGATAAATTTCAAGATAGAAGGCGCAGAAGTCACATCGCTGCCGGCAGAAAGGGATGTGGAGGTACAGGCCGAGGGGAGGGGGACTCATCATGACAGGCTGAATCCTTGAGGTTTGGAAAAGTCCCGTGCGAGCACGATTTCAATTTCATCGGCAGGGGATTTCCCGCGATTGCGCACGTGCGTTTGCCAGGACCGGTGCCGGCGCAATGATTCGAACAGCGCCTTGAGCAGATCCGGCTTGATCCGTGTTTCCCATTCTTGTGCCCAAACCTGGTTGTCTTCCTCGCCTTCATAGTCATCGGAAAACGAGGCCTCCAGACTGAATCGAAAGGTAAAGGTTTTTTCTTCTTGGTACATACAACTCCTCAGAGCCTGCCCAATTGCGAAGTGATCGGCCTGATCTTATAATGTGTCTCAGAACAAGGAGAACGATCTATGCCTATCTTCGAATATGTCTGTGGGGAATGCAATCATCGATTCGAGCTGTTGGTTTACGGCTCCACACAAGCCGCCTGCCCGAAATGCAAGACCACGAAGCTGGAGAAACAAATTTCTTCGTTCGGAGTCGGCGGTACGGATGGCTGGGTGTTGCCGGGTAACGGGGGCGGCGCCTGCGGAAGTTGCGGCGACCCGCGTGGTCCCGGCTCCTGTTCCACGAACTAACTATGGAGTCAGGCGACCAGGCGCTGCAGCGAGCGATTGCCGCAATCTCCCTGTCTGACCCGCTTACCAAGTTGCTTGAACAAGTCAAGCTTGGCCGGATCAAACCCACCGATGCCGGGCTACGCGCCGTGACTGATTCGTGGATGGGAACGTATCAAAAAGTGATCGAGTCCGGTGGATTGACCAGTCAGGCCTTGCGCCGCATTGATCCACGTCCTCGGTTGGCAGTATTGATCGAGGGTGGAGTATTGACGAGTGAACAGCAGGCAGTCGCGACTCTCCGCACGAGTTTTGAACGGGCCGTCGCCGCTGCAACGGAGTGATCTCACCCCATGTGGGCTTTCTGGGTTCTTGCCGTTCTGTTCCTGGCCGTAGGATCGGGGAGAGAAGGGTGGGCTGAAGACACACTCGGGACGCGGCCGCTCCTGACGATCGCACGCAAGGATCTTCACACGATCCTGCCACCGGATAGCCGGTTCCTGATCGATCCGCACTCCATAGAAGAATTTCTCGACACACTTGATGGGATTCCGCCGGACTGGGCGCTGATCTACGGCAGTGGCCATCAGGACCCACACCATGACGAGCGGTTGTTCATGCTGAACCGGGAGCGTGATGCGAAACGTGCAGGGAAGAAGGCGCTTCAGTGGACGGTGGTCTTTTTGTGGTCAGCGGAACTCTCTCGTTACGATCCAACGACTAGCGGGTTCAGCCTGGCCATTGGGCCAATCTTCACGCCGACCAGGTGGGGTGTGGTCCGATTCAAACCTGAGGAGGTCCCAAGTAATCTCGTCGTGATTCCTGATTCCGGTATCCGAGATGACCTTCGCCGACAACTCGATACCGGCCGAAAAGTCGACATTGATATAGTGATGGTGGGGAGGCTCATTCCCGATGAGTCGCTGGTCTATGACTTTTCCCACGATGAAGCAGGTGTGGGGGTCATCATGCCGGTAGTGAGGATCGAACGGCTTGAGTATCTGCTGGTCCGGTGAGATCCCGCAGGATGCTCAAAAAGGCCGTTCAGCAAGGCCGCAGCGAGTGAAGGCCCGACGCGTACCCTTTGGGGTACGTTGAGGGTCTGAACGATGCGAGAACGAAGCTGGCGGACTTTTTCAGCATCCTGCTAGAACGCGTCCTTCGCGCAGCGAATACCTGTGCCGCTTGGCCGGCTGTCCATCGTGCCCCAATCTCGATCGCTGGCGCGAAGACTGATAGCCGGTTTGAGCCAAGAACCTCCGCGCATCGCTTTGATGGCCCCTCGAGGAGGTCCCTGAGGATCTGAGAGGGGGGCGTCTTTGTAGTAGTTCGGGTTATACCAGTCCTGCACCCATTCCGAGACGTTGCCTGCCATGTCATAGAGGCCGTAGGGACTCACGCTTTCTGGAAAGCTCGCGACCGGCAAGGTGAGCACTTCTCCCTTAATGCCCTTTTCTTTTGAAATAGTCGCTCCCTCACCCTTAATCCAGAACGCATCCCAGTCCGCTCCGCTCTGAAAGTCGATGGTCCGCCCCGCCCAATAGCTGGCGCTGTTGGCTTTCTTGTAATCCCACTCGTTTCCCCAGGGATAGCGGCGGCCATCGGTACCGCGCGCGGCCTTTTCCCATTCCGCCTCGGTCGGCAGACGCTTGCCGGCCCAGGCGCAGTAGGCTACTGCATCGTCCCAACTGACGTTCACCACGGGATGGTTGCCGATGCCGGAGATCGGAGTACCGTTCCGCCGAGCACCTGCTCCAGGAAGTCCGAGTAGGCGAGCTCCTTCTCGGCGGCGTGCTGCAGCAGGGCTTCGAGCCGCTCGCGGCTCTTGAACA
>DATIQH010000025.1:0-3554 GCA_035471155.1 Nitrospiraceae bacterium
ATCGTCTCGACGCCGTATCATGGTTACTGGAAAAACCTGGCGATGGCGTTGACCGGTCGTTTGGACCACCACTTCACGGCGTTGTGGGATCACGGGCATATCAAGTTCTGGTCGATGGCGACGCTGAGGCAGTTGCTCCTGGAGGCCGGGTTTCGTTCAATCACCTTTCGTCGCGTGGGACGCGTTCCCGCGCTGGCCAAATCCATGATCGCGGTCGCCACAAAGTTATAAGCCATGAGTGTTTCGATTCTCATTCTGACATTGAACGAAGAAACCAATTTGCCGGAGTGCCTCCAGTCGGTGAAATGGTCCGATGACATTGTGGTGCTGGACTCGTTCAGCAACGACCGGACTGTGAAGATCTCAGAGGAAATGGGCGCGCGCGTCGTCCAACGTCGCTTTGACAATTGGTCTGCCCATCAGAATTGGGCACTCAAGCAGATTCCGTTCAAACATCCATGGGTTTTCTATCTGGACGCAGACGAACGCATGACGGAAGAGTTGAAAGACGAACTTCTTGCCATTGCGCACGATCCGAGCCGGACCGCCGTGGCGTACTACTGCGGTCGTCGAAACATGTTCATGGGTCGCTGGATCAGGCACGCGATGCCGCCCGGCATGATCATGCGTTTGTTCCGTCCTTCTCACGTGCGATTCGAGCGGCTGGTCAATCCTGTTCCGGTCATCGATGGCTCGCATGGCTATCTGCGCGGTATGCTGGTCCACTACAACTTCAGCAAGGGAATCTCCGAATGGATCGACAAGCACAACCGCTACTCGCAATTAGAAGCGCTGGAAGGGATGAAATTGATCCATCAGCCCTTGGAGGCGCAACCGGGACTCTTCAGCGCCGATCGCGCATTGCGCCGCCGGGCGCTTAAGAATCTCTCCTTTCGGTTGCCGTGGCGTCCGTTCTTGAAATTTCTGTATTTGTATCTGTGGCAACGAGGGTGGCTGGATGGACGGGCGGGATTCACCTACTGCGTTCTGCAATCGTTTTACGAATACATGATCGTGGTGAAGATGCGAGAGTTGGAACGGCGAGAACAGGGATTACCGATTTGAAAGGAATCGAGGCGGACGCATCCGCCGTCTCTGCATGTATGGCTAAAACCATCTTCGTCAACCGATACTTTTCCCCCGACCACTCGGCGACGAGTCAGCTCCTCAGCGATCTCGCCTTCGATCTCTCCTCTCGCGGTCAGGACATTCATGTGATTACCGGTGGGCAATTGTATGCCGATCCCAGGGCGTCCCTCCTCTCCAACGAAGTGATTCGCGGCGTGAAGGTACATCGTGTACGCACATCGCGGTTCGGACGCGCGCGTCTGTGGGGACGGATGCTCGACTATCTGACATTTTATCTCGGGGCGACCTGGCGCTTGCTCCGCTCGATCCAGCCGGGCGATGTGGTCGTTGCCAAGACCGATCCCCCGCTGATGTCGGTCTGCGCCGCGTGGGCGGTACGACTCAGAAAGGGCATTCTGATCAATTGGGTCCAGGATCTATTTCCGGAAGTCGCCACATCGTTGGAGGTCTCCGGTGTGCGCTTTGTCGCCCCGATGCTGAAACGATTGCGCAACGGGTCGTTGCGGCAGGCTCGATCGAACGTCGTGCTCGGCGTACGTATGGCTCAACGGCTGCGGGACGAAGGGGTCCCGTCCAATCGCATCACCGTGATCGAAAACTGGGCGGACGGCGAGGTCATTCAGCCGGTCGCCAAGGAAGATAATCCACTTTTGTGTGAATGGCGCTTGGAGGACAAGTTCGTCCTAGGGTACTCCGGCAATATGGGGCACGTTCATGAGTTCAAGACCATCATCGATACGGCGGAACGCTTGAAGGATGATTCCGATATCGCGTTCGTATTTATCGGTGACGGTATTGCGCGTAAGTGGCTCGAAGCTGAAACCGTGAAGCGCGGGCTGACCAATGTGCAATTCCGTCCCTACCAGCCTGCCGATCGTTTGCGGTGGAGCTTGAGTGTGCCGGATGTTCACCTGGTTTCATTGAGACCGTCGCTGGAAGGGTTGATTGTGCCGAGCAAGTTCTATGGTATCGCCGCAGCTGGCCGCCCGGTCATTCATGTGGGCGATCTTGACGGAGAGATCCCCCGCATCCTGGAGCGCGAACAATGCGGGTGGAGTTACGGTATCGGTGAAGTCGGTCCCCTGGCGCAATGTATTCTAGGGCTTTCTCAGAGACCCACTGAGGTGGCGGCGGCCGGATTGCGCGCCCGGAGGGCCTTCGATCGACAGTATGCCCGTGCCTATGCCTTGAAAAGCTGGCGGGCGCTTTTGGGTTCTGATTCCGTGACCGCTCCGCTAATAAGCGATGAAGGGGTTGTGCAAGAGCTTCCGGTTGCTGCCGGGGGAAAATGATGGGTCGAGACTCGGCCAAATTATTGCTGTTCATCCTGGTCGGTACAGCGATGGTTGGGATTATGCTGTCCCGTTATCCCCACTCGGACGAACCGACGGTTTCGGCATCTATCTCGCGGCCGTTCGTCGTGTTCGACGGGACCCTCTACACGAACAAGCCCTCTCTCGATGCCTACCACGTTCGTCCCATCACATTGCTGTATGAGTCACGACTCTTTGCTGCCAACCAGTCGCCTGCCGCTATGCCTCCCGAGGTCATCGTGCGTTCGCTCGCCTACGAGCTGCGCGATTCACAGGAGCCGGTCGTTCTGGATATCGAACGATGGCCGCTCAAGGGAGATGGGCTTGCGGCGCAATCGACTGTTGGTAAATTCTTATCTGTGCTGTCGTGGGTCAAGGACGAAGCGCCAGGGGTTCCGTTCGGAGTCTATGGCACAGTGCCTGTACCGGACTACTGGCGCGCGATTCGCGATCCCGCGAGTACGGAATTTCGATCGTGGCAACAGGACAACGACCGCTTGGAGGGGATCAGCGACCGAGTCGATGCGCTGTTTCCCTCCATTTATACGTTCTATCTAGACCGCCAAGGTTGGGTGACCTATGCGATCGCTCAGATGGCTGAGGCCAAACGCAAAGCGAAAGGGAAACCGGTCTACGCGTTTCTCTGGCCGCAGTATCATGAATCCAATCGATTGCTCGGCCTTCGTCCGATCGATCCGGACTATTGGGAGTTGCAATTGAATACGGTCCATCAGCATGCGGATGGTGTGGTGATCTGGGGAGGGTGGGGAACGAACGGGCCGGAACCCTGGAATGAGGACGCCCCCTGGTGGCAAGTGACAAAACGGTTTATGAGCCGGCTCGACCAGACTGCTCCCGCCGTTCCCAGAGATTTCTCGGTCCAATAATTCAGTGAAGCTGTTGATGTTATAGAACTATTTAAGCCCTATTCCGAGCCGCCTTCGCAGCTGAGCCTAACCTAGGTCCGTTGGCTTGCTCCTTCTTTCCCCCTCTTTTTTTAACATGCAGTTAACACAAACTTGAGATTGGCGATGCCATCGCTCGACCTATGAGCGATAGACTACGTTACCCAAAAATCGGCTAGCTCCGATGTCATCCTTGCTCAGTGTGGACGAGACGCAGTTAGAGGACCTCGAGGAGTACTCATCCCAC
>DATIQH010000026.1:0-1876 GCA_035471155.1 Nitrospiraceae bacterium
GTTCTTGGGTTAACTCCCCACGACTGGCCTTATTCAGGATTCCACCTCGTAGCCTGGCGCGCAGGATATTATATGCAGTTCCGCTTCGCTCATCGTGCCCTTCATTTCCTAGCAGGAGACGGTCGTTGAAATGTACCGGATCGTAGACCCCGTCTTCATCCAGGATGAGCGTATCGGTCAACGCGCAGATTTCCAGAGCCGGTGCCAGTCGGTGGAGTTTCTCGCCAGCCGCGAGACTTCCAGCCCCAGCACGAGCCGGCGCGGCCCATGCTCACCTCGGTAACCAGTCTTTGAAATCCTTCCCGGTCCGCCGCCGAAGCTCCCGATTGTCCCAAGTCGCTGTCGATAACGATGGTCCTGTCCAAGGGCCAACCCAGCGCCACAGCACGCTCCCGCAATGCATACTGGCGTTTCGTACTTTCCGTGTTTTCGAAAACCTGCCGGATCGTCGACTGCCGGATGTACAGGTAAGCGTTTCGCTTCAAGTGACCGGCGGTTATTTTCTGATGACTGCCATCGATCATGCTCTCATCTCCTGCCTAATGCTCAGTGCCATGCCGGCCAGAATCGCTACCACCTGACCGCGCAGATCCCAGGGAACCACCGATTCCACCATCGAACCGGACTTGTTGGGCGGTTTCGTTGGCCCAGCGATGAGACAACCCAACCAGGCGTCCATCCACGCTTTCATCCCTTCACGGAGAAACAACACCAACCCCCGGCCTCCGCTGCCTCCGCCCTTCGGACTCAGTGTTTGCCGACGTAGTTCCTCGTAGCGGTCTACCATGTCGGCAGCCGGCATCAACGGCACAGCAGACTGTGTCATCGCGGTTTTTTTTTGCGCAGCCTGCGCTCGATGCTTCGCGGATGCACCCGCACGCCGAATCGTTCCTCGATTCGGCGGGCCAGTTCTGCCACGCCCGGTGACGGTTCGGCATGCCGCGCCTCGGCCACAAACGCCATCACTTCCGGCGTGAGCTTGTGTGCACCCCGGGGCCCTCGCTTGCGAGGAATCAATCCGGAGAGTCCGTCCCGCGCAAAAGCCGTCTGCGCTTGATAAAACGATGGCCGCGAGAAACCGAAGACGGCTGCCGACTGGCTCACCGGCTTGTTCTCCACCTGAACTTCGCGCAACATCTCGTACTTGACCTGGAGCAGATCCCGAGAGTCGAAGAATTCGCTGCCCCGGAACAGCGGATGCGTCACATCGCGGGGGCGTGGGTTCAAGGTGCCGTGTTGCCGGAGAGCCTCGCGTTTGTTTTCGTCGGGGGTGTGATCTTTGTCGGGCACGGCAGCCCTCCAAGACGCTACGGTTGTCAATATAATTATGCGACATCTCGAATCGCATGTCAAGCTCCTTGCGCCAGGATGCCCGAGGTTGATATCGATAATACTGCATTCCAGCGCTTCGCCCAACATCGCCCCATCCGGCGTATGCGACATAATTGTCCTATCGTTTGCGGCATAATTATATTTACGCGCCGCCGCGCGTCACGGCGTCAGCCTCTCGATCAAACGGACCAATTCCATCAGGTCGTCCGCTCGGAAATGCGAACGGCCTGCGGCCATGACCACAAATCGATCCTGCGGCCACAGATCCGTCCAATGGCTGGGAATTGAGATCAGCACGTCGTTCGGGCCGCGGAAATATACGCGGTCCTCAGTCCAGTTCTGGCGCCAGTCCGCTACTTGGAACTCCCGTCCGAACAGCGGGTGATACGGATGGTTCACCCGAAAGCACTCGTGCGCAGACGGTCTATCGGGTGTAGTTGAATGCTCACTCCAATCCGTACGTCGAACGCCTGATCGGCTCGATACGAAGAGACTGCTTGAACCATTTCGTCATCCTGAACGCCACGCATCTGAAGAGAACCCT
>DATIQH010000027.1:0-3270 GCA_035471155.1 Nitrospiraceae bacterium
GCCTGAGATGGTGGTAACGGAATAGAGGGTTCCAATTCCCACCCCGAAGGGTATTGCGATAGCTTTTTCGGCTTGGATGGGTTTTCTGATACCGGCTGCCTGGAGCAAAATCAACGGCAATAACATGAAGTACGTCACAAACTTCACCCAGGCCGGATGAACGAGAGAGAGAATATAGCTGCCGATTGAAACGCCGATCACGAGGCCGATCAGAATCGGCGCCACACGCCACCAAATATTCGAGATGCTCTTGCGGTTGATGAAGAGGACATATCCATTGATCACCAGTTCCACGAGCACTAATGCTGGATTGAGAATGCGATTGGTATAAAAGAGCAGCGCAACTGGAACGGTAATCGAAGAAAAGCCGTACCCCAAGGCGCCGTTGACGGTAGCGGCTACAAACGTGATGAGGACGAGGACGATGAGATCCACGATTATTCTTTTCGATGCCCGGAGGCGAAGTCGTTGAGCGTGTAGTGGTCCAGGATATCGGCGATGGCATCACGCACCGAACCCATCACATGTTGAACGGGGCATTGGGCATGGTCGGCATAGGGGCAATCTCCACATTTCTGGTAGGCGGTTTTGCTCACACATCCGATGGGAGCCAGGGGGCCATCCAAGATGCGAATTACTTGGCCGAGGGTAATCTCTCCCGGAGATTTAATGAGTGTGTAGCCGCCCTTCATTCCCCGGCGACTTGAGAGAATGCCGGCCCGTTTCAGTGCTAAGAGAATTTGTTCGAGAAATTCGATTGGGATATGTTGACGAGTCGCGATCTGGTGGCGTTGTAACGTCGATTTGCCATGCACAAGGGTGAGTTCCAGCAGCGCACGAAGTCCATACTCGCTTTTTTTCGATAGCTTCATAGGAGTCGCTCTAATATGAGTAAGTTAATCAAGAATGATAAAAATAAAGTATCGTGCTGTTTCCGTCAAGTATCGATCTAAAGAGTCTGAGCGGAGTCATTCCTATTCCAATCCTAAACGGCGATTCATTCGGGGAAGATAATATCTTGCAACTCATTGATCCTAGAGGGGTTGTTCCTTGACAGGCTCTGCGAATTCCTGATAGCTTCTCTGCTCATTTCAGCACCCTAAGTAAGAGTTCATGCCTTCATAACAACGACTGGACTATTCGTGACCTTCCAGGATCTCATTCTCACATTGCATCAGTACTGGGCCAATCAAGGCTGTATTATTCATCAACCCTATGATCTGGAGATGGGGGCCGGCACTTTTCATCCAGCCACGTTCCTCAGGTCCCTTGGTCCGGAGCCTTGGCGGGCAGCCTATCCGCAGCCATGCCGGCGCCCCACAGATGGGCGATACGGCGAGAATCCGAACCGCATGCAGCACTACTATCAGTATCAGGTCGTGCTGAAGCCGGCGCCGGACAACATTCAGGCGTTGTATTTGGAGAGCCTGGCTCAACTGGGGATCGACCCGAAGCAGCACGACATCCGGTTCATTCAGGACGACTGGGAGTCTCCCACGTTGGGTGCCTGGGGCCTGGGTTGGGAGGTGCGTCTCGATGGGATGGAGATCACTCAGTTCACCTACTTCCAGGAAATCGGCGGAATTGAACTGAGTCCCATTACCGTCGAACTCACATACGGAACTGAGCGCATCGCGATGTATCTGCAACAGGTAAATAACGTCTTTGATCTTGCCTGGAACGAGTCAGTCACCTACGGAGATATTCATCACGAAACCGAAGTCCAATTCTCCACCTATAATTTCGAAGAGGGCGACGTGGCCATGCTCATGGCCACGTTTCAATCGTTCGAAGGAGAATGTAAACGGCTACTGGCGAATCGCGACAAACGGTTGACGCTTCCGGCCTACGAATTCTGTATCAAATCATCGCACCTCTTCAATCTGCTCGATGCCCGCGGGGCGATCAGTGTGGCGGAGCGCACGGGATACATCGCCCGAGTCCGCGCCCTTGCCCGTCAATGTGCCGAGCGCTACATCGAAGAGCGTGCGGCGATGGGACATCCGCTGCTCAATCGCGGGATGGGGCGTGACGGTACGAAGACATCACATATTCGTTCCAAGGCTGTGGCCCGTCGTTCATAGCATCGCGGGATGATCCATGACAAAGACTCAGAAACCTCGTCGCCTCGTTTCCTCTCCGAAGAAGGCGAGCCGTCCTTTCAGAGAGACCGCCGCAGAGTTGTTGCTCGAGATCGGTGTCGAAGAGCTTCCCTACCAGTTCATCGCTCCCGCTCTGGCTGCTCTCAAAGATTCAGCTGAGCAGCGCTTGAAAGACCAACGACTTGCGTTTCAATCCGTTCGGACGCTGGGAACTCCGCGTCGATTGACTCTAGTCGTTGAGGGCCTCGCGACCCAGCAAACCTCCATCGTGAAGGAGGCGATGGGGCCTTCCAAAGCGGTGGCATTCGATTCTGCAGGCCAGCCGACCAGAGCAGCAACGGGATTTGCCGCAGGGCAAGGAGTCGCCGTCCAAGACCTGCAAATTCGCCGGACTCCGAAGGGGGAGTATTTCTTTGCCGTGAAGCAGGAACAGGGGCGGCCAGCCCATGTGGTCCTGAAAGAACTCCTCCCGCAGCTGATCGCGAAACTCTCGTTTCCAAAAGCGATGAAGTGGAATAGCACTGGAGCGCGGTTCGCTCGGCCGGTGCGGTGGCTGGTGGCGTTGCACGGAGGGGCTACGCTTCCCATCGAAGCTGCGGGAATTACCGCCGGTAACCGAACAGAAGGCCACCGCGTCTTAGGCCCCGTTCCCAGCGCAGATAACCGGCGCTCTCGCCGGCCGGCCACTTCCAAATGGCCCGGCCGGTATACAGGATGCCGCCCCCCATAAAAACAGCGGCACAGGCAATCAGCAAAATCGCTGTGATTTGCCGCTCGGATAATAAGGTCTGCCCGTTCATACTTATTTCGCCCTCTATTTGGTCATATCGCGGTGAAAGGCGCGCATGCCTCGTTTCTTACTCGCCGGCCGTCTGCTGGGGTGGGAGCGATCCCAGGTACAGCCATAGCGCCCGTAACTCGTCATCGTCCAACTTGCCCACCGATTGCCAGGGCATGAACATGGGGTCTAGTTGGCGGCCGTTTGGCGTCACACCGGTACGCATCGCCGTGATGAAATCTTCTTCTGTCCAATCCTGAAGCTCTCCGCCCGCTGTCAGGTTGGGTGCGGGCGGCGATCCCGGCTCGCCCGGTTGGCCGCCGGTCAGCTCTGTCCCATGACAGCTACGGCACAACCCGGCCAGATAGCGGCCGTAAGCCTCATTGGCAC
>DATIQH010000028.1:0-2657 GCA_035471155.1 Nitrospiraceae bacterium
GCACTGGGGCTTTGTGACCCTGGGCTGGTGCGGGCTGTTCGGCGGGACGGGCGGCGTGGCGGCGCAGATCGTCGCGCGCATGTCGAACCTGTGCGATGTGGTCTGGAACAACGAGAGCAAGGACTGCTTGCACGTGATCCCGTACTAATCCTGTGAGTGCCATCGGGCGGCTGGCCCTGTGCGCGGGAACCCGGAATGCAGGGCCGGCCAACCGATCAACTAGAGCAAGAGGGAGGGCGGCATGGACCTGATCATCTTGGTGATAATGGTGATAGTGACACTACTCTGGTGGGCGAGCGCCGAGCGATGGAGAACGGCTGCAACAGTACGACGGAAGGTCGAATCGGGTCGGCCTCGCATCAGGTAATACGTATTGTGTCGGCATCGAGGGGTTCCAGTGAAATCGAATGGGAGACCGGACAATCGTCCACCCTCCACTTCACAAGCCGGCGCTAGGTTTCCTGGCGGCGCGAACAACGGCCCATCGCACGGTCCCAAACAGGAGGGCTCGGCCATGATTAAATACGTGACAGGAGTAGGAGCGACGGGGCTCATGCTTCTTGCCGTACTGTCCCTCCCCGGCGTTGTCGCAGCTCATGGCACCGTCAGCGGGGAAGACGACCCCTGCCTGCGCCAGGTAGGGGAGAAGGTGATCCATTTCAATGCCTATCAGCCGCAGTTTCAACTGAAAGAGCAATACTGCACAGAAATTCCCAGGGCAGGCGACACCTTTCTGGTCGTGGACCTCGTGGATCCGGCACTGCGCACCGAGCCGGTCGGGATGCGGGTCGTGAAGGGGACCGGGAGCAACAAGGCCGACGATCAGATTGTGGCCGATATTCGTCCGAGCACCCACCCGGACGGAATATTGCGAGGGGAGGTCCGGCTCGATGAGGGCCTGTATACGGTCACCATTGCGACGGAGAAGCAGAATCTGATGAAGCGCCCGCAGTATCTCTTGCGGGTGCACATGACCGATTATCAGAAGTTAGTACAAACCGTAGCTGTCCCACTGCTCAGCCTGCTGTTCGTAGCCTGGCTCGGGTACAAGCTGCTCCGCTCAGCGTGGCTGCGGAATTGGTGGACGGTCCTCCGGTCGTAGGAAACCGGACGTTCCAGTCCGCGATCAGTGGGTTGACACATGGGAGCAGGCTGAATGCCAACGATCGCGCAATCATTGTACGTGACAACAGCGCAACTCAACTTGTCTTGGAGATGATCGACGCGTTCAAACGATCAGCCACAAAGTGAGTCGCCCGGTGGAACCGAATGGGATATCAGAAAATCCTCCATACCCCGCTTCGCAAGCCGGCGAAAACAGCTGCATGCGTTGCGGAGGGTTGATGGTCACGGAGTATTACATGGACCTCCAAGACGATACCGGCCAAATCGGCATCACGGGCTTGCGCTGCACCAGTTGCGGCGAGTTCATCGACCCGGTCATTCTTCGGAACCGACTGAACCCAACTCCGGATCTGTTGCGCGGCGCGAAAGAGAGAAAGTATGCTCAATGTTTCGATCAGGGTGAGGCAGCGGGTCAAGATCGGAGCCGCCGGGGAAAATAGCGGACAGGCCGTCAAGTAACCACTTGTCGGCCCCGCTCGGAAGTTTAGCTAGCGAGAGGAGCCCATGCAGATTGTTGTGACCGGCGGAACGGGGTTTATCGGTCGCCCATTATGCTCCGCTCTCTGTCAGGAAGGGCATCGGGTCACGCTCCTCACGAGAAGAGTTGAAGCGCAACGGTCTTGCGACTCGATCGTCACGGTAGTCGAATGGAATGGCCGAGAGGCGGGAGACTGGGAGCAATGTTTCAACGGCGCCGATGCCGTCATCAATTTGGCTGGCGCCCCGATTGCGGATGGTCGCTGGAACGACGCCCGCAAGCACCTCCTCATGGAAAGCCGGGTCCTCACGACTCGTCTGCTGGTAGAGGCTCTATCTCGCTGCTCTTCCAAACCCCGGACACTGATCAGCGCATCCGGCATCGGCTACTACGGAGCCAGCGACGATCGGGTGCTGGATGAGGGCGCCGCGCGCGGCCAAGGCTTTCTCGCTGATCTCTGTCTCGCGTGGGAAGCGGAGGCGGTACGGGCTACGGAGTTCGGGGTGCGAGTCGTCCTGTTGCGGACAGGAATGGTGCTCGAAGAAGACGACGGTGCCTTGCCGAAGATGCTGTTGCCGTTCCAGATGTTTGCAGGCGGTCCCATTATGCCGGGAACTCAGTGGGTATCATGGATCCATCGGCACGATCACATTGGATTGATTCAGTGGCTGCTCGCGACAGCAAGCATCTCTGGTCCTGTCAATGCCGTGGCTCCCGAGGCTGTGACGATGAACCGGTTCTGCCAGTCGCTCGGACAAGTTCTCCATCGACCGTCCTGGCTTCCTGTGCCAAGATTCGCCTTACGCATGGCATTGGGGGAACTGGGGACGCTCATGACCACGGGCCAACGGGTTACTCCGGCGAAGGCGCTCTCCGGGGGATATGTCTTTCACTACTCGAAACTGGAACCAGCCTTGCGGGCAATCCTGACGAAGGGATAGAGGATTGGACTCTCCTCATACTCAGACTTGCACATCGATCGTCATTCTCAAGGAGGTATTCACATGATGACCAGGAAGATGAGCGTCACGACTACCCTATTGCTGAGTGTGCT
>DATIQH010000029.1:0-3392 GCA_035471155.1 Nitrospiraceae bacterium
GCGGGACCGCATGGGGATACTATAACCCAAAAAAAGGAGGGAGGGGCAACCTGGTCGTCCTCCTGCTCGCGGAACGCGCGCCCTCTGAAGGGCCTCGTTCGACGCGCGCATTAGAGGATCAACCAGGTCGCCCCCATAGAAGGAAACGAGCAAGCTTGGAAGGATCAATTATATTTCGTTGGACGCGCGCAGTAGAAGATCAATCAGCCCCCATCCCTGAGAGAGAATGAGCGAGCTTGGAGAAGGGAAAGGGGGCGGTCTGGTCTATCCCTCGTGCTCGCTGACCGCGCACAGAAGACCAATTAGATTGTAAGATCAAGGGCCGTGCTCGATCAATGCGCGCAGTAAGGGATAGAGCCAGACCACCCCCTTGAGGGGAGTACGAACAATCCTGGATAGGCGGGTTTCTGTGCGAACAGCACTGAGTTGATTTGGGGGCGATGGACCTTTCCACTTTAGGCTGTTTTCATTCGTGCTATCCGGCGAGGGTTCAGTCACCTCCGATTAAAAGTGATAGGAGACCCCGCCCATGAAAATATTGGCCGAATAATCAGCCTCGAAGCCGAAGGCGTTAGGAAGATTGAACGTCGCGCGGTTGTATTTATATTCAGCGAACAGTGCCAAGTTGTCGGTCGCAAACATTCGGATTCCGGCGAGCGCGTTGAGCCCGGGAGCGGTGTCGCTATCCGATTGCCCCTGGAATGTCGCATCAGCAAAGAACACCCCCAAGCCCACACCGGCATAAGGCTGAAATGTCTTCCCGGGATAGCGAGCGATCGCATTGATACCCCAGGTCAGTACTCGCAGGTTAAAACCAGGTGCAGTGCCAAGGGGAACGGTGATGCCAAAACCGGAAGCTGTGACAGACTGCTGCTTAACGTGAGGTGTCGTATTGTAGAGTTCTGTTTCGATTCCCAGCCAATTGACCCCGGGGAAGAAGTACCCAACCTTTCCTCCGTAGGCGACTGAATTCTGCAGCGCCAGATCGGAAAGACTAATTCCGGAGGCGGCCCCTGTCCCCTGGATATTGGTCAAGTCGTTGGGAGCGGTATACCCGACCATGCCGGCCACATATGGCTCGGCTCCGGAATGTGAAGGAAGCAGCAACAGGCTCAGCACTAAGAGCAGCAGCACCGGTCCTGAGAGACGAAAAGAGATCTGGTGAGTCAAGTGAGCACCTCCTTGATAAGAAGCAAGGGCGGAATAGTTGTACGAAGCGCAAGCAATGTGCCAGGTAGAGGGCTGAAAAAAGTATCGGTTATTCAATCGAATAGCAAACGATGAGGACGTCCGATGCTATCGACGGTGAATCGATTTCGGAAATTGCCGAATCCAAACTGATTCAGTTCTATTTGCTCGCGTAGGGTGAGGAGGGAGTGGCCAGGTGTCCTTCTTGCTCGTAGAACGCGCACGATGAAAAGGATGGAAGGACACCCACGTTGGTCCTGTGCTCCCGGAACGCGCGCCCTCAGAAGGGCCTCGTTCGACGGCCGCACTTAGTCCAACATGGGTGCCCTTCCAAGATAAGAAAAGCAAGCGAGCTTGGAAGGATCAATTAGATCGATGGTGCTCGTTCGATGCGCGCAGTGAGCCACTTTTGAGACCTGTACTCCCTTGACAGAAATATACTAAAACTTGCATATTAACGTCGTGGCAGAAAAGACGATTCTGTGGCTTGGGTCCTCGCGGAGTGATGTCCAGGCATTCCCACCGGATGCCAAGCGGCTCACGGGTTTTCAGCTTCGGCTGGTTCAGCAGGGAGGGGAGCCGTCGGACTGGAAACCGATGCCGAGCATTGGGCCTGGGGTCCGTGAGATCAGAATTCATACCGCGGTGGAACACCGTGTCTGCTACGTTGCCAAGTTTGAGGAAGCGATCTATGTGCTCCATGCTTTCGAAAAACGAACTAGGAAAACATCGCAGCACGATGTGGAACTTGCCAGACAACGGTATCAGGCGTTGATTGCGCAACGCTGAGCCGTGAGTGCACGAGAGGGGGAGCATTATGAAACTGAAGATCACGCCTTCCACCGGGAATGTATTCCGTGACCTCGGGTTTCGGCGCGAAGAGGCCGAGCATCTGCTGGTTCGAGCGGATCTTATGATTCAGGTGCAGAAGCTCATCCAGTCGCGAGGTCTCAAGCAGAGAACTGCGGCTAAGATACTCGGTGTGACCCAGCCTCGTGTCAGCGATCTCCTCCGTGGGCGGATCGATCTTTTCAGTACGGATGCGCTCATCGACATGCTGGCCCGGCTTGGCGCGACGGTGCGTCTGACAGTCAAGGTTCGCCCAGCAGCTTGATTGTCGCCTATCACACATAAGTTCATACTCAGGCCTGCCGCCATTTCTTTATGGAAGTCGTTTCGCCATCATGTGGAAGTTCTCTCATGCCACCTCTGTCTGACTACTCATCATGCTGAGTTTCACTGGTGCACGGAGAGTCATTGCGAGCTTCCTGATCGGGGGACTGTTGACCGTCCTGCATGCGGCGCCAACTCTGGCGGCGACAGAATTCGCGCCATCTTCGGTCGGGAAGGGTGTGCTCTTGGTGGCCAGCCCGTCGCTGGAAGATCCGAACTTCCGCCAAGCTGTCGTACTCGTCGTGGAGCACGGGCCTGGGGGAACTGTCGGGATTATCCTGAATCGCCCTACGAAACTCCTCTTGTCCGAAGCCTTGCCGGGCATCCCTGTGCTCAAGGGGACCAGCTACCGGCTGTTTGCGGGTGGGCCGGTAGAAGCATCCCGGTTTCTTCTGCTGTTCCGAGCCAAGGAGCCTCCGGCGGACGCACGATCGGTACTCGACGGGGTCTATCTGGGGCGCACTCCTAGAGTCATAGAGCGCATCATTACACAGGGCAAGCCGACCGAAACCTTCCGGGCCTTTGCCGGATTTGCCGCGTGGGCTCCGAGGCAGTTGGAAGCTGAGCTGGTTGTGGGTGCGTGGGCGATCTTGCCGGCAGATTCGGGAATCTTTGACCAGGACCCGACCAAACTTTGGCAGGACTGTATCAGCAGGTTACAGGCGCCTAGAGTGATCTCGAATTAAAGGAAGAGGGGATGGAGGCTGATGATCTTCTGTGCTCGCGCAACGCGCGGTCGCGGACTCCCCTCGTTGGACGCGCGCAGTGGAAGATCAATCAGCCCCCATCCCTGAAAGAAAACGAGCGAGCTTGGAGGGACCATAATATTAGTCGTTCGACGTGCGCAGTCGGGGACTAATCCAGGCCACCCTTTGAAGAATGTAACGAGCAAGCAGCTGTAACTAAACTCTCCTTAAATTGAGTAACACCTCATGTCCCTGGGCTCATGAAAAATGCCTCGAACATTAGCTCTAAAGCTTCAGTTGCTTCTGCCTGAAGCTCCTTTCTGTTTTCCCATTGCTGATCAACCG
>DATIQH010000030.1:0-4856 GCA_035471155.1 Nitrospiraceae bacterium
CCAGGAGCACCGCATGAACCCCGAGCTCGCTGCGCGTTTTCGCCCCGTGGCCCCGCCCCGCGTCATCGAGGGGGCGTACAGCGAAGACCAGCACCGCCGCCTGCTCGGTGTGGTGCGCGACCATGGCCTGGACCGAGGCAAAAGAAAATCGGTCTTTTTCGCAATTCCTCCCGAATCTCCGCACAGTCCTGTCGCTGAAACGAGAGGAAGCCGAGTACCTTGGCTACAAGGAGTCGCCGTACGATGCGCTACTCGATGTGTATGAGCCCGGCTCCACCATCGCGACATTGCGCCCGCTCTTCACACAGATTAAGGGACGTCTCGTCCCGCTACTCAAACGAATTCAGCAAAGCCCGATCCAGATCGACGATGCCATGCTCTTTCACACCTTCGATCAGGCGCGCCAGCTGGAGTTCGGACGGATGGTCCTGATCGCCATGGGCTATGACTTCGAACGGGGACGCCTCGACCTCTCGGCGCACCCCTTCACGACATCGTTCCATCCGACGGATGTGCGCGTCACGACCCGTGTGCACGAGCACGATCTCCAATCCTGCCTCTTCAGTTGCATCCATGAAGGCGGCCATGGGTTGTACGACCAGGGGCTCGACCCCGCCTACTACGGCACGCCGCTGGGCGATACGGTCTCGCTCGGCATTCACGAGAGCCAATCGCGCATGTGGGAAAATTGCGTGGGCCGGTCGCGACCGTTCTGGCGTTTCTTTTACCCCATGCTGCAGCAAACGTTTCATCATCAATTGCGCTCGCTCGACAGCGAGCAATTCTACGCAGCCATCAATCGCGTCAAGCCGTCGCTGATTCGAGTCGAAGCCGATGAGCTCACCTACAATCTCCACATCATGCTGCGGTTCGAAATCGAGCAGGATCTCGTTGAAGGCCGGACACGCCCGGAAGACTTGCCATGGATCTGGAACCGGAAAATGGAAGAATACCTGGGCATCGTCCCCTCGAACGATGCGGAAGGCGTGTTGCAAGATGTGCACTGGTCATTCGGCGCCTTCGGCTATTTCCCGACATACACGCTCGGAAATCTCTACTCTGTTCAGTTCTATGAACAGGCGAAACTGGAAATCCCCCATCTGGAGGATGAAATTGCGGCCGGGCAATTGATGGTATTGAGGCGTTGGCTCGGACAGAAGATTCATCGCTGGGGCCGGATGTTCACACCGGATCACCTCTCACGCCGAGTGACGGGCAAGAGCCTCGACCCTGAACCGTTCTTAACGTATGTTGAGAAAAAATACGGCGAGATCTACGGACTCTAGCGGGTTGCGGAAAACACTGTTGGCATCCAAGAACAGCCATGGTTCGCAGGTGCCGCAACAAAGAGAACACTCCCGCAGCCTGCTCAAAATGGCCGTTCAGCAAGGCCACAGCCGAAGAAAGTACCGGAGGCGTAGCCTCAGGGCTACGTTGAGGATGCATTCGAGGCGAGAACACCGCTGACGGGCTTTTTCAGCAGGCTGCTAGTACCCCATCGCCTGATTCAGCTTCGCCAACCCCACCGCGGATAATGTAAACTCTGCCTGCACCTCGATACGAGACGGCACCAAGATCGTCGTGTGGAAGACAATATCACGGATCGGGATCTTGAACTCCGGCTGCTGTGGGGTGCTCAATTCAACTGACTCGACCGACTGGGTGATCGTTCCGCTATCTTGAGGCCCATAGACCGTCACGACCGCCTTCAGAATCTCCGCAACCTTCTCGTTCGTCTCCACCCCCTCGATTCCTTTCTCCAGCAATGGGATGATCTCTTCTTGCGCCTGGTCGGACAGCGTGAAGTTTTCTACCCGCTCTTTCCGTCGTAGCGACATCAGATCGTTATCGAGATCCTTACTGAAAGCCCCATAGGCAAACCGGAAAAACTCGAAGTGAAAGCCCTTAAACCCCTTGCCGAACATCTGCAGCTCGCATAGAAAACACAGTTGCTGCAGCTTCACATCGCTGAGCAAGCCGTGAGGCTCTGCCAGATGCAGTACATAGAGCAGGAGGGCTCGGTCGACTGTAATCTGATTGGGCTTCCGCATGCAGGTAGCCGCACGACTCTTCCGCCTCGTGAGAGACTGCACTATAGACAGCGCCTGCGATCTCCGTCAATTCCTTCCCTCTGCCCTGGGCCCCTCTTGACCAGTTGGCCAGTTTCGTCTTTAATGGACTCTGTCGGAGGCCCTCTTGGCGAATACACATGTGAAAGAAATGCAGGCGCTGAAAGAGCACCTGGGCAAGCATCAGCTCAAGCTCACTCGCCAGCGCGAGTTGATTCTGAACGCCTTCCTTCGACAAGAACACATTACCGCTGAGGCCATGTATCACCAGTTGGCCAAGTCCGACCCTCATCTCGGCCTCGCGACTATCTACCGGACGCTCAATCTGTTCTGCGATGCCGGCCTCGCCCAAGCCAGGCACTTCGGCTCTCAGACGAAATACGACAATGTGTCTCACAAAGGCCACCACGATCACCTCATCTGCACCGGCTGCGAGAAGATCGTGGAGTTCGAAAATGAAGAAATTGAGCGGCTCCAGGAAGAAGTGGCCGCCAGGAATGGATTTACCATCAAAACCCACCGACTTGAGCTCTACGGGCTCTGTTCTCGCTGCCGTCATTGACGCACCGCCTTTTTTCTAGTATCATTTTGAGACAGTTTATCAATTTCAATTCAATGAGGGGCACTCCCATGTCATTCGCATCTTCCCTCCCGACGTTGTCCCGAACGATCTTCGCCGGTCTTCTTCTGCTCTTTGCAGCCAGCATCTTCGCGCCCTTAACTCAAGCCGCCGACACACTCACGATCTACTCCGGCCGCTCGGAGCGGCTCATCAAGCCGGTGCTCGACGCCTTCACCGCTAGCACCGGTATCCAAATCGAGCTGTTGTCGTCAGGCACGACGGAACTGGTCAATCGACTGAAAGCTGAAGGCGACCGCACCTCGGCAGATCTCCTGATCACCAACGATGCCGGGAGCTTAGAACTGGCGCGAACAGCAGGCCTCCTCCACCCCTTGAACATGAGGGAAGTCGAACGAGCCATCCCGGCGCAGTTTCGTGCATCGGACAATGCCTGGGTGGGACTCTCCGGCCGATTCTGGATCGTGGTGTACAACACCACCATGGTGAAACCAGACCAGGTCAAGTCGCTCCTCGACCTCGCCGATCCGAAATGGAAAGATAAGATTGCGATTCCAAATTCCGGCAGCGAGTATCTGCAAGCAGGCGTATCGGTCATCCGCGCCGCTTATGGAGAGGAGAAGACCAAACAGTTCCTGCAAGGCCTCAAGACCAATGCGGACAGCCAGATCTACCAGAAAAGTTCACAGATCGTGGATGCCGTTGCCAAGGGGCAAGTCGCGCTGGGTATTGTGAATCACTACTACGTGTACCGTCATCTGGCTGCTCAGCCAGGAGCGCCGATCGCGGTGGTGATGCCGGACCAGCAAGAAGGTGGCATGGGAGCGATCATGAACGTCGCCGGCGTCGGCGTCATCAAGTCAACCAAGCACCTCGATAGCGCCAAGCTGCTCGTCGAATTCTTAGTCTCGCAAGCGGGACAGAAGTTGTTTGCAGAACTCGACAAGGAATATCCTCTTCACCAGGATGTGAAGGCAGACCCGGCGCTCGTGGAACGCAAGAGTTTCCGTGCTGCGCTAGTCCCTCTGTCCAAACTGGCTGAACTGCGCGAACCAACTCTCACCCTGATCGAACAAGTGGGTCTCCGGTAACTCGAAGGGACCCATCGTGAGTACGACTCGCCATCAACTTGTTTCGCCTCTTCAACTCATTGCCCTGGCGACTGCCGGAATCATCCTGCTGCCGCTCGGCTATGTCACTGTGCAAGCCCTTTCAGCCGATCCAGCCGTTTGGAGCCGCTTGTGGGCAACTCGCATTCCAGAGCTGCTGTTCAACACCGTCTCCCTGGCTGGCAGCGTATCGGTCATCACGCTGATCCTGGGCGTCTCGACCGCCTGGCTGGTGACACGCGTGGAATTTCCCGGTCGGAGGCTGTGGGAAGGCGCCTTGGTCCTTCCACTAGCGATGCCGACCTATGTGCTGGCCTATGTTTTTTCCTACCTGTTGGGATTCGGCGGCCCCGTCGAGCATCTTTGGCAACTCATAGCCGGACCCCAGGCAAGAATCTTTTCACCCCATAGCTACTGGGGCGCCACACTCGTCATGGCATTGGACACATTTCCTTTCGTCTATCTCCTGAGTCGCAGCGCCCTTCTCAGTATGAACGTGTCCTTCGAAGAGGTGGCGCGGGCCAGCGGCGTTTCTCGACTCTCAACCCTCTGGCGCGTCACACTGCCGCTGATGCGCCCTTCGATCGCCGCTGGAATTGCGCTCGTCATCTTGTACGTTGTGTCGGACTTCGGCGCTGTGTCATTGCTTCGCTACCAGACACTGACCTACGCTGTATTTCAGCAGATGACCGGGCGGGCCGACAATACCGCGGCGAGCATCTTGAGTCTTATACTGGTCGTGCTCGCGCTGATCTTTCTCATTACTGAACGGTGGTTCCGACAGCGGAGTCGCTTTTATCAAACTACTGGTCGCTATCGGGCTCCCCAACGACACCAATATGGCTGGCTCGGCACGATCGCTGTCACCGGCTATCTCGGACTGATCGTCGGCGCAGCCTTCGCACTTCCAGCTGTGCTATTGATTCAATGGAGCCTGTCGCCCGAAGCGCTCGCCACAATCGACAGCCGGTTCTTCGGGTTCATCTGGAACAGCGGCATGCTGGCCGCCTGCGCCGCCACAGGCGGCGTGTTGATCGGCTTACCGCTTGCCTACCTTGCCAGCCGCCGCCCCACCATGCTGAACCTAGGTTGTCTGCA
>DATIQH010000031.1:0-9350 GCA_035471155.1 Nitrospiraceae bacterium
AACCCCGCCATCCGTTTTCGCGGTCGTCGGCACGCCAAGGTCGTGGAGTTCCTGATCGAGAACTCCCTCTAATCCGCGCGGGCAGGGTGCAAAGAAGCGTAGTTTTGTGCTATCCATGCTCATCGCGGTATCGTTCGTGAAGCGTCGTTCGTATCTCGCTTCGCGAAATACCGTTTACGAGATACGTTTTCGTTATGAACTATTGCAGTGCCTGCGGTGCCCCTGTTACCAAAAAAGTTCCTGTCGGCGACAACTTGCCTCGGTTCGTCTGCGATGCCTGCCGGGCCATTCATTATCATAATCCAAAGATCGTCGCAGGCTGCATTCCGGAGTGGGGTGGTGAAATTCTTCTCTGCCGGCGCGCCATAGAGCCTAAATCCGGTCTCTGGACTTTTCCTGCCGGTTTTATGGAAATCGGGGAAAGCATCGAGCAGGCGGCCGTTCGCGAGACGTTTGAGGAAGCGCAGGCGCAGATGGAACGTATCTGTCTCTTCGCGGTCCTGAGTCTCCCACACATCGGCCAAGCCTACTTGGTATTCCGAGGGCCGATGCGTTCGCCGGATTTTGGGGCGGGTGAGGAAAGCCTCGAAGTGCAGTTATTCGCACTCTCTGCAATTCCCTGGGACAAGATCGCATTCCCTGTGGTCAAGGACGTTCTGCGCCGCTATGTCGACGATGTGACACGAGGCGAGTTCCAAGTGCATGTCGCCAGTTTACCCGACCGACTTACCTAAATTCCTCAGGATGCTGAAAAAGCCTGCCAGCGGCGTTCTCGCATCGTTCAGACCCTCAACGTACTACAAGGAGAGCCGCTCGGATGTCGGAATCACTGAAGGGGCTTTTCCGTTCGCCAAGATCTATATTATAAGGGCGAACGGCCCACACGAAGTGCGGTTTGTACCTCCTCGGGCCTTCACTCGCTGCGGCCTTGCTGAACAGTCTTTTTGAGCATCCTGCAACTACCCGTTAATTGAGTGTGGGAATTGTAAGAAAGGGCAGGTTGTGGCCCTCCTCATCGTGAAGAAAACGAAACCCGGCTGCCTCAGTATAGTCGACTGTCACCCGCTCCATCCGTGATGCGCTTTGCCGATCCACAGCAATGGTGAGCCCATCGATCTGCTGAACGTCGTCGTCAGGTTGAGCATTCGCTTCCAATGCAATGCTGAAGCTTAAGTGTGAATCGTCTAGGTCTCGTACGGAAATCCGGACGACTGGATCTTCAGGATGATGGACTTGAATAGCTTTCAATTGTGCGACGGCGGCAAGTGTGATGGCAATCATGAGCGGAACTCTGTGCGGCGAATGATGCTGTGAATATCGACCAGGCGATCTTCCCAATCGACGGAGTAGAAAATTCTCCAGTCTTCGACCGCATATTTTGAAAGGCCAGGCAGGTCTGACGCGATGGGTTCGTGGCGCAAGTTATCCACATTGGAGGCGATCCATTTGGTCTTGTCCAACAGTCGCTGTGCCATAGGCGGCTCAAGTTTCGCAAGATCGTTGAGGATAGCCGGGCGATAGGCTAGACGATACCAGGCCATGTCGTCCTTACCAGCGGAGACCGAGCTGGTTGGCAATGTCCTCGCCGGATAATCTTTCCGTACTGGACATGGACTCCTTCAGACGGGCGCGTAGGCCATCGCCGAGTTGGAGTCCCAGGTCAGGATCACCCAATAACTCGCGCAGACGATCATCGACGATGCCGCGCACGAGTTCTTTGAATTGCTCCTGGGAGAGTTGGGCGAGGTCCATCACGATGGAGGATACGGAGGAGCGCGCTCAAAATGCAACTAGGCAACAGGCCGACATTGCCTTCGTGACAAGGTAAAGGAGATGCGGTCAGATGCCAGGACGCAGGCTGGGAAAACTGGAAGTGTATTGGCCTGAATACATTGATGATTTTTCTGGTCGAGCACGATGCAGAAGGCCACGGAGCATTCGCCGCGGCAGGACAGTCAATGTCGGACAGGTTCCTAGGGGGAACGTCGCCTACGAAAGGCCGGTTTTGGCTTGGAGTCGTTGGATCAGCCCTTGAATCATGTGGTCCAGCCGGTTTTGATGCGAGGGAGCCACCGTCAGAAACTCTAGGCCGATGCCGGCGGACCCAGACCAACGGACTGCGGCATTGTCGATCAAGATAGGCTGAGACTCACCTGGAATATGCAGGTGGATGGTGAGTTGCATGCCGGTAAAGGGGCTGATGATACTGTCTACGCAACATCCCTTTGCTGAAAGGTCCCGGACTGATCCGGCATGACGAAAGCGATTTTGGTGCACCAAGGTGCTGGGGAGCGACACGGGAAATCTGGGATGCTTTCTGGTGACCATAGCGGTCTATTCAGCAGTTCCTATGGGACAATCTTCACTTGGGTTGCGAGGAATTGCTCCAGACGGACTCGTTCCATCTCCTGCATCTCAAGAAATTCCACGCCAAACTCGAGTTCAAGGATCCATCGAACTGTGGCGGCTTGAATGGTGATGGCACGAGTCTGTTCCGGAATCCGGAGGTGCACGGCGAGGAGCCCGCCACTCTCTACGACAAGATCGCTCACGACCTTGCAGCCAGCCACTCCGAGATTGTAGACGATTCCGATCCCGGCATGGTCGCCCTCGAACATAGCAGGGAATTCGACTTGATAGCGAACGTGCTGTCTCTGTTCCGTCACATTGATGTCTTCAGCAGGCATTCGTTTCAACGGTTGCTTCTGCTATAAGACTCCCTGACCGTGTCTTTGCCTCACGTGAGGCTAATCGGTGAACGGGTGGTTGTCAAAGAAATTGGAGATTTCAAGTCATACGAACAATGAGGAAGACATAGTGGGACCTGAGGGAGGTTGCTCTATAAGCGATGCTGGTGAAGGTTGCGCAGAAGAGAGGGAAGGTCGAGCGATTTGGACTCACCTGACAGATGCCTGTCGAGCCCGCAGCAAGTCTTGATACATTGGCCACAGCATGTGTCTGACTGGCTGCCATTTGATTTTCAGCGGACACACTTCTAGAATGCGGCCATTGGATTGATATTGCGATGCCTTCCACCTCTGGCTTACGAACACCCGCTCAGCGCAAAAAGAAGCGATCCAAAAATCTCCCAGGCCTTGATGCATCACTGAAGCGCCGTTTTCAGTCTCGGTTGCTGAGGTGGTACGAAAAACATGGCCGCGATCTGCCTTGGCGAAAGACATCTGATCCCTATCATATTCTGGTTTCAGAAGTGATGTTGCAACAGACTCAGGTCGATCGGGTGATTCCGAAGTATCACGAGTTTCTAGAGCGCTACCCAAGCTTTGAAGAATTGGCTGATGCAACGGTCTCTGATGTGAAGAAAACGTGGTACCCGCTGGGTTACAACATTCGGCCGGAGCGGCTACATAGTATCGCATGTGAAACAGTAGAGCGGTATGGGGGCCATTTGCCGAGCGATGCGGAGGAATTGCTGTCGTTCAAAGGAATTGGACGGTACACGGCCGGCGCCATTCGGTCGTTCGCATTCAATGAAGATGCGCCGATTCTGGATACGAATGTGATTCGGGTCCTCCATCGGGTTTTTATCGCAAAGGGAGATCCTAAGGCGCAAAAGACGAAGCTCTGGCAATTGTCAGAAGCCCTGATCCCGAGCGGGAAGGGCTATGATTTCAACCAGGCGATCATGGACTTTGGAGCAACCTGCTGCACGGCAAGAAGTCCCTCCTGTTGGCGATGCCCGATGAAATCTTTTTGCAAAGCCTATCCCTTCGATCAGAAGTCTCGAACTGCGACGGTACGGCATGAAAGTCCTTAAAGTCGCAGCCGGCCTTATTTGTCATGAGGGTCGCTACTTGATCGCCCGGCGGAATCCTGGCGTGCATTTGGCGGGGTTCTGGGAGTTTCCAGGCGGAAAGTGCGAGTCAGGTGAGACATTAGAAGCATGTCTGCGGCGGGAGTTGTTCGAAGAGCTGGGTATTCGTATCGATGTGCCGATCCCGTTTCAAGCGGTTCGGCACGAGTATGCAGAGAAAATTGTGGAGCTGCATTTCTTTCATTGCCGAATCGAAGTCGGGCATGCCGAAGCCATCGACTGCGCGGAAATTCGATGGGTTTGGCCGCACGAGCTAGGGGGCTTTGAGTTTCCTCCAGCGGACAGTCCGATCATCGAAGCCTTACAGAGACAGGGCATAGGACAGGCGCTATGAAGATTGTCCTGGATATTGAGACGATTCAAGCGCCTCGGGAAGAATGGGCAAGGCTGGTGGGGAAGCTTCCATCAAGCCGGGAATTCGAACCGGCAGGCGAAGGCTACGATTTGTTTACGGCGGGAGCTGTCGAAGCTGAACAGCGTGCCGAGGATGAGCAATATGCGAAGTCGGCCTTTGACGGCACATTTAGTCAGATCGTCTGTATCGGCCTACTGGAGTTCTCCGACCAGCTCGAGCCGCGTGGGTCAGTGGCCTGGTATGGCCGGGATGAGCGGGAGTTGCTGCGACAATTCTGGAGCCGTTTGGCTCAGAATCGTCCATCGCTCTTCATCACCCATAATGGCCTGGGCTTCGACATTCCGTTCATTAAGAAGCGATCGATCATTCACCAGGTCAAGCCTAGTCTGGACGTCAACCTTGCCAAGTTCCGCGCGGAACCGGTCTACGACACGATGGCAATATGGAGCAACTGGGATACACGTGGATGGGTGAAACTCGATGTGTTGGCGCGAGCGCTGAACGTCGAAACGAAATCCGGCAGCGGGGCTCAGGTGGCTGAGATGTGGGGGAAAGGGCAGGGACAAGAGCTGGCTCGGTATTGCCTGCAAGATACCTATGTCACGTATGCCTGTTATTGCCGGATGAACTTCCGGCAGCCTCTGTCCAGTGAGGTTGTCTTGCTCCAGCCGGAATTACTGAATGTCGATTGAGGGGGCTTAGCGGGTCTGTATCGCGTGTGCCGACTTCTTCTTAGGCGCCGGTTTAGCGGATACCTTGGTCAATCTGAGCGCTTTCATTTCCTCGTCGCGATTCCGCAGTTCTCGTTTCATCCATTCCGCTTCCTTGCGAAGCATCATGATCTCGGAGTCCTTCTTGACAAGTGTCTCTTTTGCGACTCTCAAGTCAAAGAGCTTCTGAGCCATTAGCTCGTCCTGCCCCGTCACCTGTCCTGCACTGGCAGCGACCGCCTGAGTTTTTGCCGGAGCGACCACTATCGAAGGCACAGTGGAAGCGATCGGCGCGGTTTTCGCTACCGGCATGGTGGCGGGCATCGGCGCACTGGCCAGCGCATGATAGTCGATAATCATCGTCATGGCGCCTGGTGTACCGCCGGTGATGTAGGCCGGAGTCGGTTCGATGCGTGCAGCAGACTCAGGCATAAAACCGATCGATTCATTGCCTCTCTGGACGCTCATGTAGATCGATCCATTCTGCACGTAAATACTGCCCGTGGTGGGTTCAGAGCCTGACCCTGCCGATGAGGATACGCGAAACCCAACAAGCTGGTCTGGTTTCGCCTTGGACAAGCCTTGTGTGAGCAGGGGGGAGAGAAATTCTGCATCCTCATCGCTGAAAATTCTCATCGGCTTGCTGCCACCAGCGGGCATTCTCGAAGATCCGGTCGCTTCGTCGTTGCGATGTAACCCTTTCACGATTTTTGTGATGGTCAGTTGGTCGATCACAGCGGGATGGCTGGCTTCATACGACCAATTGCTCACTTCTTCCAAGTAGACGCTGCCGGTTGAGTTCTGGGCGAGTTTTGTCCCGCTTGCACAACCGCTAATGACAAAGGCACAGGCAGCGATTCCAAGAAAGCTTTGCATGATCGGATGCTGCACATTCGTTCGTGAGAGGTAGCTTTTCATCGCGCCGCTCCTTCTTTGGGAAGGTTGTGTGCACTTATCCATGGCTAGATGCGGTGTCCGGGTGGCAGAGGAATTACCAGATTCCCAAGCCCATGAGCGCGAAGCTCAGTGCAATCCATCCGAAGAGTCCCATCGCAATGAGAGTCTCTAAGTTTATGGAGGTATCTGTTTTTTCTTTCACATTGCGGTCTTGATTCTCAATCATCCTTCGTCTCCAATGTGCGAGCCAGTCGAGTACGTAGTGGGCGATTCATTGCAAAGCAAAGACTATGCCTTCAGCAAAATAAAGTAGATTCAGCGATGTGCAAAGGCAATAACCGGAGAACGGGGTAGGGCTATAGAACGGACTGCCTAAATCACGATAAAGGGAACTAGAACGAAGAGTGAGTGTAAGCCTATGACAATATAGAAGTAAGTCAAAGTACTGTGCCGATGTGTTTCATAGGTTCTGAGAAGAAAGACTCCTATCCCACTTTGGACCGTCGGTGGATGGCAACCGTACATTATTTTTGAGAGTTTTCAGGGATGGAGGAACCTAGTTACAGATCTTGTTCGGAAGTGTTCGTTTTGGGAGCATAATCTACAACGATGAAGTGATTGCAGGGAGATAGGGTGGTGCCGATGATTCAATTCACCGGTGGACGCTCAGCATACAACGTCGTGGACGAGGCATCGTAGATGGCCAGAGGAACCATGTCTCCGGGTCGAGAGAATATCGCTAGTTTGTTCCAGATCACGGTGATGTTGCCATCTGATTTTCCCATGCCTTGTGTGGCAGATCGTTTGGCATCCCCCTCCACCAAGACGGGAATCGTCGTCTTCAGATATTCCCGGTTGCGTTCGTAGGAAATATTTCGTTGGAGGTCGAAGAGTCGTGTCACCCGTTCGGTCTTTACTGTCTCGGAGACATCGTCCGAATACTTACGCGCGGCAATGGTGTTCTTCCGTTCAGAGTATTTGAAGATAAATGCCGAGTGAAACCGTGTCTCCTCGACAAGCCGGTATGTCTCGGCAAAGTCCACGTCGCTTTCTCCGGAAAAACCACAAATGATATCCGTGCTGAGGACAATATCCGAGCGCAGGGCGCGGATGCGGTCGACCAATGCGCGATATTCTTGGTTGGTATAGCTGCGATTCATCAAGCCGAGGATACGATCGCTGCCGGATTGGAGCGGCAAGTGAATTTGTTTGCAGATGTGGGGGTGGGAGGCGACGGCTTTCAACAATGAAAGGGGAAAGTCTTTTGGGTGCGGGGAGGTGAACCTCACGCGGTGAATTCCTGGCACGTCCGCGACGGCTGTAATCAATCGTGCAAAGTCCCAATCGCCGAACCGGTACGAATTGACGTTTTGCCCGAGGAGCGTGATCTGCTTGAACCCTTGCTCGGCGATCCGCTGCGCCTCCTGAACAATTCCTTCCGGATCACGGGAGCGTTCGCGCCCACGCGTGTAGGGGACCACACAAAAGCTGCAGAAGTTGTCACAGCCGCGCATGACGGCAATCCAGGCATTCACCCCATCATTTCGGTCCGGTACGACATCGTGATAGGTTTCATATTCCGAAAGATCTACCGCGAGCCCCTTTTGATTCAACCCCTCTTCTTGCGAGACCATCGCATTGCGGATCAACATCGGCAATTGGCGATAGGCATCAGGCCCGGCGAGGACATCGACCAACGGTTGAATATCCGTCAACTCCTCTTTCAGGTTTTGCGCCATACAACCTAAAACCCCTACGACCAACGGGCGCTGTTGTTTGAGTTTTTTAAGCTCAGATAAGTGCTTATAGACTTTATTGTGGGCATTCTCGCGGATTGCGCAGGTATTCATGAGAATCACGTCCGCACGTTCGCGCTCGTCGGTAAACACAAATCCATCCTGTCTCATGAGCGAGCGCACGAGTTCCGAGTCGTACTCGTTCATTTGACAGCCGAAGGTTTCCAGGTGCACATGGGTCGGAGCGGATGTCGCTTTCATAGGACCGGCACCTCTCGGAATGGCTGATGTTCCGCTGACAGCTGACCGACTGCCCAGCTGTCCGATGCTCCGATGATACGCACATCTTTCAGGTGATTGGTCAGGTCCGCGTTTGAGGGGACACCCACCTTCAAAAAGTTTGCCGTCGCTCCGAGCCTAAAGCCATCCGTCGATCCTGACTCGAAGAGGACGGGCAAGGTGGATCCGATATACCGCTCCGCAAAGGCTAGGCGTTTGAGACGTGACAGCTCAGCAAGCTTCTTTGCCCGTTGCCGAGCCACTGCGATCGGAACTTGGTCGGGCAGCTTCGTCGCAGCAGTGCCGGGCCGTGGCGAATAGGTAAAGACATGGAAGTAAGAGAAGGGAAGCTCGCGCACAATGGCCAGAGTATGCTCGAATGCTTCCTCAGTTTCTCCTGGAAACCCGACCATCAGGTCAGTGCCCAGCCCAAGGTGAGGTATTGACGCCGTGGCTTGGCGGATGAGCCGTGTAAACTCTTCTACGTTATACGGGCGATTCATGGACGACAGGATGGTGTCGTCTCCGCTCTGCAGGGGGATATGGAGATAGGGACATAGCTTCGCCGAGGAAGCCATCCAATCTACTAGGGCGTTCGTGATCGTCGTCGGTTCAATAGAGGAAATTCTAATTCGGTCGAGTCCATGGATCTTCTCCAATTGTGCGATCAGCCCGACCAGGCTGAGATCGCCCTGGCGATACTGCCCGACGTTCACGCCGGTCAGCACAATCTCCCGGTAGCCTCCTGCGGCGAGTATCTCGGCTTCTCGGATCACGTCATCCCGGAGGCGGCTCCGCTCATGCCCGCGCGCGAAGGGGATGAGACAGAAGCTGCACATCACATTGCATCCGTCCTGGATCTTGAGCAGCGCTCTGGTCGAGTCCGGTTCGCCATACTCCGGCAGGGAGAAATCCTCCCGGCCGATGGTGCGAGTATGGAGTACTTCCGGCGCCGGCTGCTTTTTCAGGGTATGGGGTGCTGGAAGAAATGAGGGCAAGTCCCACTTGAACTGATTGCCGACGATGAGATCGATTCCTGGAATGGCGCGCAACTCCTGAACGCCGGTCTGAGCGTAACAGCCGGTGACCGCCACAAAGGCATCGGGGGAATGTCTCAACGTCTTGCGGATGACGTATCGGCAGGTCCGTTCCGCATCGTCTGTCACGGAACAGGTATTAACGATGAACAAGTCAGTCGGCTCACCGAATTCGACCACGCGGTAGCCATCGCGCCGCAAGCGAGCTTCGAGCACCGCCGTCTCTGCTTGGTTCAGTCGGCAGCCGAGTGTATGGAGAGAGGCGCGTTTCATGATAGGTGGCCATTATAGGGAGGTCCTTGCGATGGGAGCAAGGATCTCCCGCCAGTTCTTTCCTGTGTGCGCTATCATTGCTTGAAGGCCTTGGTAACCCATGGTAGAGTCCGGTAGAAGGTGACGTCGAGGCCGCGCAGCACGTTGATCTTTTGGGCCAGCGTGGGGGTGAGGACCCCCGAGTCGGCCGACAGCACCGGAGAAATGGTGGCGATGCCGTTCTGCACA
>DATIQH010000032.1:0-3876 GCA_035471155.1 Nitrospiraceae bacterium
CCTCGCTCGGGCTACTGGCACGTCTCGGGAAATCGATTGCGAAGCAATCGGAGGGTGGGTCGGGTGAAAGTGTTTGCCAGTGGGTGGGCGGGTGAGAAAGTCGCGCGCAGTGGAAGATCAATCAGCCCCCATGCCTGGAGAAATCACGAGCGAGCTTGGAGGGATCACATGTAGCTGAACAAAGCACACAGTTGACGGCTGGGATGGAGAGGGATAGACTGACCGCATGCAAGTCTACTCTCATCGCTTCCATTCGGTTCTCGCCTGCACGCTCGTCGTGCTTTTTTTCGCGTTGAGTTTCAATGCCTATGCCTGTCTCCTGCCGGTGAACGGTGTCGCGCCCGCTGCAATGGCCAATGGATGCGCCACGCCGGATGAGCAGCCTGTCTCTCAGTACTGCGACGTGTTTAAGACGCTCGGCGTGCAGTCTGCCGATAAGCTTTCCGTTAACAGTGACTGTCAGGCCCTCTGTCCAGAAGACACTGCCTCGTTAGCGCTTCTTGTCAGCCTCACTTCACCAAGTAACCGCTTATTCGATCGTCCCGCAGTTAGTCCACCCCGGGATCTCCTGCTCAAGATTTCCGTGCTTCGCATCTGATCTTCCTCTTCCATTCCTCCAATCGCTCTCGTGCCATCACATGTGCCGTTCGACGCGTAGTGTCAGCGTCCGGACTGCTGGCTAGTTCTTTTGGCCTCATATAGCCGGAGCGCAGACCAGGCGTCGAACATGTGGGATTTCCGGGAGGTTATTTCCATGAAACGGAATAGACGACGTCTGTGTGTGACGATTGCGTCAGTGCTTGTGATGTTCTTCAGCAGCGGACTTTTGTGGGCACAAGATGGCGACTTGGTGTTGCGCAGCAAGCTGGCGCTGCCGGAATTGATCCAAGAGGTCCTGGCTCGGAATCCCGAGCTTGTGGCGGTGCGCAAGCAATGGGAAGCCGCCACGAATCGGATTACTCAGGCGCGGTCACTGGACGATCCGATCCTGTCCGTCCAGTTGTGGAATGTCCCTCAGCCCTTCAAGGCCACGCAAGCGGACAACACGATCTTCGGCCTCTCGCAGAATCTCCCCTTTCCCGGAAAACTCGCGCTCAAAGGCGACGTGGCGAGTCGGTCGGCCGAGATGACGGAGCAGTTGGTCCGCGCGAAGGAACGGGAGCTGGTCGCCCGCCTGAAGCAGGCCTACTACGATCTGTTTCTCGCGCAGAAGGCGGTCCTGATTCATCAGGAACAGGTGGAGTTGCTCAGACAGTTTGTGGCGATTGCGAACGCGAAGTTCCGTGGAGGCATGGGCAGTCAGGCCGATGTTCTCAAGGCCCAAGTCGAGCTCTCCCTGCTATTCCAACATCTTCCCGTCCTGGAACAGCGTCGCAAGACCGCCGCAGCGATGCTGAATACGCTGCTCGATCGGGATACTTCATCACCCTTGGGCCTTGCGCAAGAACCCTCCCAACTGCCGATCAATCAGCCTCTCGACGATCTGCATAGCTTCGCGCTCAACGACAGGCCTGAACTGAAAGCCGCCGAACTCGATGTACAGCGGAGCGAGCAGTCTCGCGCACTGGCGCAACGCCAATATTACCCGGACTTCAACGTGGCGTTTCAGCGTTTTCAAAACTACCAGGCCAACGACGGATTCGGCGCTTACGTGGCCATGAGCATCCCCTTCGCATTTTGGACCAAGCCGAAGTACGACGCGGGCGTACAGGAAGCAGAGGCTGCGGTCGCGGCCGCGCAGGCCCAGCAACATACCTTGGAAAATCTGACCCGGTTTCAGATCGACGATCTCTTGGCCAAGCTCCGGGCGATTGACCAAGTGGCCACATTGTATCGCACCACCATCTTGCCACAGGCCGAGCAGAGCCTGGAGTCGGCGCGCGCCGGGTATCGGGTTGGCAAAGGAGGATTCCTGGATCTGATCGATACACAACGGGCCTGGCGAGGATTTCAGCTTGAGTATTTCAAAGCGCTCGTGGACCGCCAGAATCGACTGGCGGAACTCGAGCAGGTCGTAGGCATCACGCTCGATCGGCAGAGCTAACGCAATCATCAAGGAGGAACAGATGAATCAGCAGACATGCAAGAAAAGTTTCGTGATTGGCGCCGTGGCGATCGGGACGATCGCCGGAATCGCCGCCGGCCTCTTCGCCGCTCACAGGACGATGGGTGACATGGTTGGCATGATCATCGGAACGGGAGTCGTCTTGGCGGCTCCAGAGCCGGCTGAAATGGGCGAGGCGGGCGTCTCGGCGCCCGCAGGGCGGGCGGGTGAGATGGGTGACATGAAACAGATGGAGATGAAGGAGGGGACCATGCAGGGCATGTCCGGAACGCCATCAGGAGCCGTCGTCGTTCCCGCTGTGGCAAGACAGTTGATCGGGGTGCGGAGCGCCCCGGCAGCCTACGCGACATTAACGCAAGAGATTCGCGCGGTCGGCACAGTCGGCTACGACGAGCGGGGACTCACGCAGGTCACAGTGAAAACCCCCGGGTGGGTTCGAAAGGTCTTTGTCGATTCGATCGGTCGTCCCGTGCGCAAAGGCGACCCTCTCTTCACCCTCTACTCACCGGACCTCCTGGCCACCCAAGATGAGCATCTCCTTGCCGTGAAAACCCAGACCCAACTGGCTATCAGCCCGCTCGGTGATGCGAAAGCCAATGCGGCATCCCTTGTGGCTAGTACGCGAGAACGCCTGCGATTGTGGGATGTGACCGATGCCCAAATGGCTGCGTTGGAACGTCGAGGTAAAGCGGAGCCGGTGCTTACGGTCTATGCCCCATCCTCCGGGATTGTCATGAAGCGAGAGGCCTTGCCGGGAAAATATGTGGAACCAGGCACGACACTGTATGAGGTAGCGGATCTCTCCACGGTCTGGATTTCTGCCGACATCTATGAGTCCGAGGTCGCGGCGGTGAAACTCAATCAGCCGGCCTCAGTCACCTTCGCCGCATACCCAGGGGAAACGTTTCGAGGTACGGTCTCATACATCTACGCCACGCTGAATGCCGAGGCCCGCACCGTACGCGTGCGGGTGGAAATGCCGAATCCTGGACTCAGGCTGAAGCCCGGCATGTTCGGAACCGTTACCTTGGTGACCGATGCGGCGAGGATGTTGGTTGTTCCCAAGGAAGCTGTACTGGACACAGGACTTCGGCAACTGGTGTTCATGGATCGCGGCGAAGGAGCCTACGCGCCCTATCCGGTCAAGCTTGGCCACAGGAGCCAGGATTCCGTGGAAGTGCTGGAAGGGATCAAGGAAGGAGATCGGATCGTGACCTCGGCCAATTTCCTATTGGACGCAGAGAGCAAGTTGACATCGGCTTCCAGCATGCAGGCCATGATGGGACGCATCGGCATGGGCGATTGGCAGATGCGCGGCGCGTACGAAGACAAGATGGGAGGGATGGACATGGGAAAAGGTGGCATGGAGGGCATGAAAGGGATGAAAGGCATGCCTATGGGGGATATGAAGGGAATGGAAGGCATGAAGGGGATGGAGAATATGCCTGGTATGGGGATGGGAAGTAACAAAGAAATGGCAGGGGCTGGAACCCGTCAGGCAGGCGGATTATCCCTCACGTTGAATACAGCACCGGAAAATCCCAAGGCCGGTAACGTACTGCTCAAGCTCAAGCTGACAGATCAGGCCGGCAAGCCTGTGACCAACGCGCAAGTCCTGTTTGTTTACACGATGCCGATGCCGGGCATGACCGATTCCAAGGCGACGGCTCGCCATACCACCGACGGGCTCTACGAAGGCACGGTCATGTTCGGTATGGGCGGTACTTGGGTCGTGACAGTCAATGTGACGGTACCAGGGCGACCACCCGTTGCCGAAAAGTATCAGTTCTCGGTCGGCGGCGGGGGCATGT
>DATIQH010000033.1:0-1595 GCA_035471155.1 Nitrospiraceae bacterium
GTGCATCACCAGGTGGGTCTTCGGAAGGCGCTTGTTGATCTCGATCAGGCGGTCCATCTTGAGCGTTTCACCGGTCGGCTTCTGGGTGAATTTGTATGCCCCGTGACTGGTCCCAATGGCGATAGCCAGTGCATCCACACCCGTGCGTTCGACGAACTCGACCGCCTGGTCAGGATCCGTGACGTGCTCGAGGCCCGAACCGCCGGCGCCATGCCCATCCTCAATTCCGCCCAGCACGCCGATTTCGCCTTCTACCGTGACGCCGCGAGCGTGCGCCAGGTCAACCACTTCTCGTGTAACCTTAACGTTGTAGTCGAAGGTTGACGGGGTCTTGCCGTCTTCCATTAACGAGCCGTCCATCATGACGCTGGTGAACCCCAGGTCCATTGCAGACTTGCAGGTGCCCACGCTGTTGCCGTGGTCCTGGTGGAGCGCCATGGGAATCTCGGGATACAGTTCGGCGGCAGCCAGCATCAAGTAATAAAGGAACTTGTCCTGCGAGTAGCTGCGGGCGCCCCGGCTGGCCTGCACGATCACCGGCGACTTGGTTTCCCGCGCCGCCTCCATGATGGACTGGATCTGCTCCATGTTGTTGACGTTGAACGCGCCAACTCCGTAACCGCCCTTGGCAGCCTCGTCCAGGAGCTGCCGCATCGAAACTAATGGCATATCTGCTTCTTCTCCTTAATTAAGAAGTGGTGGGTTCGAAAGTCCGCGGCTGAATTGCCTAATCTCACGCTAACACCGTGCATCAGGCCGGCGCAACTCACGCACGGCGCCACCAAAGTCCTGATTTGGAATCCGAAGTGCACACAATCTCATCAGTCTGGGCCACATAGCCCGGTTAAGGAGGTGAAAGACCACATGGGGATTCTAGGTTGGATACTGTTTGGTTTGATTGTCGGCGTCATCGCGAAGCTCTTGATGCCGGGGCGAGATCCGGGCGGATTCATCATCACGATCCTGCTCGGTATCGCCGGCGCTCTGACGGGCGGATTCATCGGCAGAGCGCTCGGACTCTACAGAGAGGGCGAAGCGGCTGGTTACATCATGGCGATCGTCGGCGCCATGCTGTTGCTGTTTCTTTACCGGATGGTGGCCGGCAGAAGAACCGCTTAGCGAAATGGCCTGGTCCCCAACTCACCCGGGTTGGGGACACAACCCCTTTTTCTCCGCGATCTCAGCAAAGCCGCAACAACGACATTCGGGCCGCGTATACTGGATAAAGCGGGTCCAATTATGCGTTGTTTGCGTTTACTAACCATGGTTGCGCTCACGGCGGGTCTGCCTGCCGCCGGGCAGGATGAACCTGCCTCGCTGACACTCCCGGAGGCGGTGAAGATTGCACTCGCCCGCCATCCGGACGTGGGGAAAGCGAAGGCCGCGGCAGAAGTGCTTCAGGGTAAAATTCGGGAAGTACGTGCGCAGGCGCTGCCGGAAATTTCCATTCACTCCGGTTTCAACCGCTGGCGCGATCCCAGCTTACTGAATGCCTCCGGACTGGACAAATTTCCCCCAGAGCTTCGGGATGCGCTGATACCCGAAGCGGTTAACCTTTTCAACTATTCTCTTTCGGTGAAGCAGCCTCTGTATAC
>DATIQH010000034.1:0-2228 GCA_035471155.1 Nitrospiraceae bacterium
ATGCGCACGTGGGGCGTCAAGAGCTGGAACATATCCTTGTCGCCGGTGACGATGACGACGTCGAAACCGGCCTGCTCAGCCTGGCGAGCCAACGTCCCGATCAAATCGTCCGCCTCGTAGCCGGCTTGCCGGACGGCAGGAATATTGAGCGCATCCACCACACGATGGATGTATGGAATCTGTGCGCTCATGCCTTCCGGCATCGGTGGCCGCTGCGCCTTGTAGGCCGTGAACTCCGCGTGGCGCAACGTCGGCCCCTTTTCATCGAATGCCACGACGAGGCCATCCGGCTTCCGTTCACGAAGGATCTTCAGCAGCGTCGTCGTAAAACCGAGGATGGCGTTGGTCTGGAGGCCTTTTGAATTATTCAGGGCCGGCAGAGCGAAGAAGGCACGATAGATATAGGCGCTCCCATCGATCAGATAGAGCGTCTTGCGGCTGGGTTCGGGACTCGGCATCTGATGGATTAAGGGCCAGGGGCCAGTGTCAGCGGTGGTTTATCGAACTGACGGCGCATGCCGTTAATGACACTCAGCAGCGTCGGCTGGCCGACCATTTTCGCCTCCAGCTGACGCTTTTTGGGGAAATCCATGAGCGAGATTCCTATCAGCATCGTCAGCAGGCCCTGCCCCGGCAAAAAGAGCATGGCAAAGCCGGCTATGAGAAACACCACACCGATGACGTTCTTGACGACTAACCCTAACAGGTGCAGCAACGGGTGATGGTCCTTCATCCAATGGCGGGGAGTACGTGTATCGAAATAGTCGGCCGGCAAGCGGACCAGAATCAACGGGATGGCAATCAGGGAGCCGATAAATCCGATGACCGAAGCCATGGTGAGACCGATGAGCACATCGACCGGAATCCATTGCTCAACGATTGCGAGTAAATCGCCCATATTTTCTATCCTAGCATGCAACCCAGGGGCACTCCAAGCCAGCGACTGAGCCTCGACGAGTGTTTGCGGCGCATTTCACAGCGGGCTATAATTGCACTCAATGCCGCGTCGCTCGCCTTTCACAGTTTGGATCAACGCCTGGCTGGGGATCGTGATCCTGGGCACAGGACTGCTGACGATTCCCTCTTCCCTCTGCGCATCAGACGAGCTTCATATCGAGATGAAGAAGAAAGGCCTGGGGAAGGAAGTCGTCATCACGCAGGGGGGGCGCGAGTGGTACATGTTGATCGAGGTGACGCCGGAGAATTCCGTGGTGCTGCGGCAAGAAAAAAAGCACGATACCTACCTCGTGGACGAAAGTGAAACGCACGATCGCCCCATGACCTCGAACGAAGTCGATGCGGCCATTACCGATTATGTGAACAGCGTCAAGGCACGCGCCACAAAGGAGTAGCCACCGATCATGCCGGCTCAACCCAAGTTCGTCATCTTCGCCCATCATGCCACTTACGATACGCTGCACCAGGTCGCAACCCTTGGTCTCACCGCCGCAGCGATGGGAAAGGATGTGATCGTGATCTTACTGTTCTGGACGATCAAGAAGCTGGCCGAAGGTAAGATTGACCAGGTGGACTTTCCCCCTGAGTATGCCGCCTCAGCCGACGAAGTGACGCGGCTCTTGAAAGAAAAGAAGGTGCCGAGGATTTCAGAAATGTTTCAGGACGCGAAACACGTCGGGAGGTTTCGTCTGATCGCCTGCAGCGCCGGTCTGGAATACATGGGCGTGGACAGTGCCGCAGTCGAAAAGAATGTCGACGAAGTCATGGGGCTGCCCGCCATTATTGCGCTCACCTCGGACGCGGAAACGAAGCTGTTTATATAGCAGGAAGCTGAAAAAGTCCGCCAGCAGAGGAAGGGAGCGGCCAGGTGCCCTTCTTGCTCGCAGAACGCGCACGATGAAACTGTGCTCGTTCGATGCGCGCAGTAAAGGGCAGCCTCGGCCACTCCCTTTAAGAAAAACGATAAGGAGTCGGAAGGCCCTCGCTTGGGACAAAGCGCGTCTTGGCGCGCTGATGGCTGGGTGGGTGGAATATCGCGCGCAGTGGGGAACTCATCCGGGCCATCCTGGACAAAGTACACAAGCAAGCTTGGAAGGATCATCTTTAGTCACTCGCTGAGGCCTTGTTTGGGACAAGGCCGCGTCTCGGCGCGCCAGGGTTGGGCGGGTGAGCAATCTGACCTTTTTGAGCATCCCGCGCGCCGACCTTGCGCCTTTACCCCTCATACCTCACCCCTAACGTGACTTCTTCACTCCTACCCGGTCGCAGTA
>DATIQH010000035.1:0-4749 GCA_035471155.1 Nitrospiraceae bacterium
GTGCTGGCCGGCGCGCATGGCTATGTGCTCAAGGATATTGATGCCGGCCTGCTGATTCAATCGATTCGCGCTGTCTCCAACGGTCAATCGCTTCTCAATCCGGCCCTCACCCAACGTGCGCTAAGTTGGATCAAAGCCGAGCCGGCTCAAGCTGGCCCGGTGCGAGAACGGTCTCTTGCCCCTCAGGAAGAGCGTGTCCTGGCCTTGGTGGCAGAAGGTTTGACCAACAAGGAAATTGCAGTCGCGATGCGGCTCAGTGATAAGACCGTCAAGAACTATCTCGCCAACATGTTCCAGAAACTGCACATATCGCGGCGTGCCCAAGCCGCCACCTTCTTTGTGAAGCGTCAGAGCTGACGATATTCCGTCGGAAGACTCGGCACCCATGAAGCGCGAGGGCCAGCTGGTTGGTTTCAATTATTTGATGAAACGAGAGCAACCAGAAAAACAAGATGAGTCTGGCGTTACACAAAGCGAGGACGGGCCGAGCTTGACCATCAGTCAGAGAGTCGATAAGGTGAGGGCTCCGATGAGAGCCAGACAGCGATAGGGAAGGGTTTACGAGAACATGTCTCGTTTCAGCAAAGGGTTGCGATCACAATCTCGGCGGCAAAAAACGGATCGTCTGCATCCATTGGTCGGGGTGTTGGGTGGAAGCAAATCCGATTTCCCGATCTTAGAAAAGGCCGCTGCGATTCTGACGGAGCTCGGGGTTCCACACGAATTGATGGTCGTCTCCGCACACAGGACTCCGGATCGTCTGTTCGCCTATGCAGAACAAGCGCCCGCCCGAGGAATCGAAGTCATTATTGCCGGCGCCGGTGGCGCAGCCCATCTCCCGGGGATGCTGGCTGCGAAAACGCATTTGCCGGTCATCGGAGTCCCGATTCCGACCGAGAATCTTCGCGGACTCGATTCGCTTCTCTCCATCGTGCAAATGCCAAGAGGGATTCCTGTCGCCACGGTGGCCATTGGAGGGGCGGAGAATGCTGGTTTGCTTGCCGCGCAAATTCTGGCGGGCCGATATCCAGAGCTTGCCGTTCGCGTGAAATTATTCCGTCAGACACAAACAGACAGTGTGCTCCAGTCTCCTGAAGCGAAGGGCCTGGTGACCGGAAAGAAAGGTCCCGGTCTTTCGAGCGCACGGTCGTGAAGCCGGTCGTCGTCGAGCCAGGATCTATCCTGGGGGTCTTGGGCGGCGGACAGTTGGGCGCGATGTTCGCGATGGCGGCGCGCCGTCTCGGGTATCACGTCGCCGTTTGGGACCCAGATCCGGCAGCGCCCGCGCATCGTATTGCCTTGCATAGCTTTCCTGCCCCGTTCACCGATTCACACACCCTTACACGTTTTGCAGACTTGGCCAGCGTCGTGACCTATGAATGGGAAAATATCCCGGCAGAGGTTTGTCGAGTGTTGGAACAACGGAAACCGGTTCGTCCATCAAGTGCCGTCTTGAGTGTGATTCAGGATCGTCTCGAACAAAAGAGGTTCTTGACCTCCAAGGGATTTCCCGTTCCTTCTTTCGCCGGACTAACGGCTCCCGATGAATTGTCCGCGACCGTCCAACAGGTTGGCTATCCCGTCCTCTGTAAGACGGCAACATCCGGCTATGACGGCAAGGGACAGTGGAGGATCACTCGAAAGTCCGAAGTCCGAGAGGTAGAACGGGCATTAACCGAATCAGCCCGCCCTGGCATGCGATGGATCGTGGAGTCTTTAGTGCCGTTTGAACGAGAACTCTCGATTCTAGTGGTTCGTGGAGCCGACGGACAGAGTTGCACCTATCCTCTGACTGAGAACGAACATGAAGAAGGGATTCTTCGAACCACCAAGGTGCCGGCTCCGGGCTCGTCAGCTGTGGCCCAGCAAGCAGCCGCTCTTACAAGTCAGGTCGTAGATCGGCTGGAAGGGGTAGGGGTATTTTGCCTCGAACTGTTTCAGTTGCCCAGCGGGGAACTGCTCATTAATGAGATTGCTCCGCGGCCTCATAACTCAGGCCATTACACGCTCGATGCTTGCAGCGTATCCCAGTTTGAGCAACAGGTCCGCGCGATTTGCGGAATGCCTCTTGGCGAGGTGCGGCTGCTGAGCCCCGCTGTCATGGTGAATCTCATCGGAGATGACGTCACTGTTGTTATGAAGAGCACAGGCTGTCGAGCCCTGCTGGATATTCCCGGCGCGGCACTCCACCTCTATGGCAAGCGGGAGATTCGTCCTCGCCGCAAAATGGGACATGTCACGTTCCTCGGCGAGAGGCTCAGTCTGGCCCTCGATCGTGCGAAGCGATTTCGTGATGGCTTGATGAACAGTCCTTCCTTGCCAGCATAATCTCCTTCATCCAAGTATCTGTATCATTTCTGTCAAGCATCGCCTGACAGAATGCTGCGAGTAGGGTCAACGAGTCTTGTACCGCATTGCCCAGCCAGCCCCAATCTGCGAGCCATTGTTTGGCCGTTCCATATCGTTCCATTTTGTGACTTGCTGTAGGGATATTGGCCACAGGGATCAGCTCTTCAGGACATAGCCTCCTGCGAAAACATCGCTTCTCCTGTTTGGGTATCGGTACAGGACTTGCTCCTCTCCCAGCCTCCGGTGGCCGAAATCTTAAGCAGGAGAACCGCATATCCATGAGCAGTCTTGCCGTGCCATCTGAAATTCAAGTCGAGCCGGCTTTGGAGGATTCAAGCCGCGATAGCGCGATCTCGCGCCCACGGTATGTTGTGCTTCAGTCGCTGGTCGGCGTCATGTTGGCCTACCAGCTATTGTCCGGGTCTGAACTGATCGCAAGCCGTCCGACGATCGGGGTGATGATTGTAGGGTTGGTGGCGATGGTCCTCTGTCTGTGGTATGTGCCGATCTCAATTTTGCACGCTGCGTGGTTCAGCGGCGCCGTGATCGGGATCGATACGGTCCTCGTGACCGCGACCGTTTATCTTTCGGGTAATGCCCGGTCGGAACTCTATCTGTCGTACTTCATCCTCATGCTCATTGCGGCTTCGGTGCGTCGCCTCTCTCATGTCATCGGATTATCGCTGTTACTCTGTGCCGGGTATGGCGTCATCCTCTATGAAGGAGTCGTGCAAACCGGCGCGTTGTCGCCTGGACATCTGCTGGGCATACCGGTGTTGATGGTGATGGCCACGTTCTACGGGCTTGCATTGCAAACGATCGGGGCTGAGCGGCAACAAAAAACGCAATTATTGGAGAGCGTCGAGGCGCTGAAAGAGACAGAGCGGGTCTTGCAAGCGTCGCGGGATCAGTTGGAGGCTCGCATCAAGGGACTCAAGAGCGATCTCTCACGAGTCAATGAGCATGTTCGGCAAGAGAAGCAGGAGCGACAAGGCCTTGAGCAGCAACTATACGAAATGCAGAAGATGGAAGCCGTTGGTCGAATTGCGGGGGGAATTGCCAACGAACTCAACCATCTTGTTTCGGCGATCGGGAGGCAGACGGGAGTGGTCCTCTCTCGTCTCAATCCTGAGGACCCACTCTATGGGCCAATCGACGACATATTTCGAAGTGGGGGGAAGGCCGCAGCCGTGACCGCTCAGCTGGCTGGGTTGGGCCTCCACGACAGTCATCTCCGACAGGTGCTTTCGGTCAGGACGGTGCTAGAGGAAATTCGTGGAGTGATGAGAGGGCTGCTTCCCGCCTCTATCGATCTCAGCATGGTCATTGAAGATGCGCCAATGGACGTGGAAGTCGATCGTGAAGGATTCGAACGGGTCCTCCTGAATCTTGCGGTGAATGCGCGGGATGCCATGTCACATGGCGGCAGGCTCCTGATTCAGGTGAAGCAGGCGTTTCCTGGGCATGAGAGCGGGCTAATGAATGGAAGGGGCGGGCATCTACCCAAGGTGGTGATTCAAGTGACCGATACGGGAAGCGGGATGACCCAAGAGACTCAGTCGCACATGTTCGAGCCCTTCTTTTCCACAAAGGAAATGAATGTGGGGCTTGGACTCACCGCAGTCTATGGCATCGTGAAACAAAGCGCGGGCCAGGTTGATGTTGTCAGCCGTCCTGGTGAGGGCACTGTGGTTCGAGTGGCGCTTCCTCTTGCACGACAGGGCCAGTCGCTTACTTCATCAATCCCAGCTCACGTTGCAGCCAAAGGCCAGGAAACGGTTTTACTGGTGGATCCGAATGAAATCGACCGCAAGCTTGCGCTCTCGACGTTGTTGCGGCATCGCTATCGGGTCTTAGAGGCAAGCTCGTCAGTGGAAGCGTTGCTGATCACCCAGCAATACAAAGGAGCTGTTCATGTGGTCGTAAGCGATCTCATGATGCCGGAGATCGACGGGCGTGAATTAGCCAAACGATTGTTGAAACTATATCCGAACATGAAGCCGCTCTTTATCTCCGGGTATGATGACGAGGCGATGGTGTCTCATCGCCTCAATCCGCGGTACCTTCTAAGGCGACCCTATCGACAAACTGGATTGGTGGAAAAAGTCTGTGAGCTGCTGGATGCCTGAGCGCAATCAGATAGCTGATCTGGTTCAACCAAACAAACCAGATAAACTGGGCTAGCTATCCAATCGGCCGCTACGGCCTGGCGCAAAGAAGGGCACATCCGGACGTTTGAACAGGCCGATCAGCGCCATCCCAGCGATAAATCCGCCGATATGGGCGAAGAATGCGACGCCTCCTCCCGTACTACCGACGCTCATTCCTCCGCTCAACAGTTGCATCACAAACCACATGCCGAGCACGATACCCGCCGCCACCCTCGTTGTGCCCAGGCCC
>DATIQH010000036.1:0-1979 GCA_035471155.1 Nitrospiraceae bacterium
AAGTGCGAATAAAAAGCCTAGACGCTCCCGCAGCGAGCAGTTTGGGCTTGAACAACGCAGTCACTTCGGCCATCCTGGAAATCTCGATGTCCAGGATGCTGACTGACTGAAAACTAGAAAAGTAGGCCAGGGGGGGCTTGAAGGAAGGGCCCGTGACTGGTCTCCTTCATCCAGAAGGAGGACCTGACAAAGGCATGACGACGAGGACATACCGAGGAACAGATGCCAGCTGAGTTCGTGGAGACACTCACGTGAGCGATGGTAGATTCGCATAACCGCACAGGCGGCTCACACCGATCACGCACAAACTAAATCTTCAGATCTTGCCCGGTCTACATTCGCAGGACGGGTCACACTGTGCCTGACTTACATCGCGGGTAGTACAACCCCCGGGAGCAGGTCAATATAACCTCGCTCAATTACAAGTTCCTCTTAAAGTTGTGGGGGCCAGATATGCTGCTCGTGGAATCAGCTTGGCAGGGACTGGACAATGCCTAGAAATATATGGTCCCCTCCTTCCGGGACCGCCCGGAGCGGAACAATCATACGCTTCGTAAGTTGGTAGCCTATTCGCGCTAACATGCTATCCCCTTAATCTTCCCCCGTTTGTTACACCAAGGCCAACGAAGTTGATTCCTGTGCTGTCCAGGACGGGCGTTGATGGTGTTGGGTTAACTCCATCAGGGTCACATCCCCATCGGCTGTGTGTACACGCCAGGGGGATTGTGGCACAACACCCTGACTTTGAGCTCCTTTTTCCCCTTTCCGAGGGCCTTGCCACCAGTCGGCAGCGCTGTCACCTGGCCATTCCGCCAGTAGCTGCCCGTCCCCGTTCAGATACAATAGGGTAAGGTGTAAGTGTTGTGGTCTTCACGACGTCAGGGGAGGAGTGCGAAGACAAATGGCGACGATCCTGCTCATTGATGATGACGCTTCAATTCGGATGGTCTTCCAGGTCGCGCTCGAACGGGTGGGATACCATGTCCTGACCGCCGAACATGGAAAACACGGCCTGCGTCTCTTAGAGCATCAGGCGGTAGATCTGACTATCGTGGATATCTTCATGCCAGAGATGGACGGCTTGGAACTGATCCCGCTGCTTCGCAAGACGCAACCTGCCAATAAGATTATTGCGATCTCTGGAGAATCAGGTATGATGAACCAACTCGACACTGCGAAGTACTTGGGAGCCCACGACACGCTGAGGAAGCCGTTCAGTCTCCAAGAATTGCTGGATACAGTCGCATCTCAACTGCAATGAGCACACTCGCTCTGGCTCGCCCATCCCAACATCAACACGAACGACTTTGATTCACGCAAGACGTGCCGCCATCGTGCAACGAAGAGGTCGAGCTCGTCGAGTACGTAAGCAAGGAGAGGAGTCCCATGGAGAAACGAAAGTGCCCGCGGATTTCTGTCATGCTGCCTGCCGTGTTCCTCGGCGAACGAGCAGGCGGTGGAATGGTGGTCGATGTGTCCTTGGAAGGATGCCGCATCCGGAGCGCGGTGCCCATGCACAAGGGAGACTATGTACGGATACGGATCGATCTCATTGGAGACACGCTGACCGGGGACCTTGCCGTCGTCCGCTGGTCGAGGAAGGAAGAATTTGGTGTGGAATTGATTCGAATGGCGTCGGATCAACAAGCTCGGCTGCGTGGATTCCTCAATCTGTTCAACCCCACCCCCATAGGTGCCTCCACCCCCTCAGCCCCTGATGTTTCGTGAGCGCTCTGTGCGGGAGAGTGCCGAACCGTTCCTTCGGCCCCAGTTTCTTCAGGCAGACGGTCCAGTGAGTTACACAGTGCGCAAACTGGCCTCTCACGACTCTGGCTCTGCGTGGTCCAGTTCATGATGGCCTGTTCCTCGTCGATGACTGGTTGTTGGCACTGCCGACAATTTCATGGGCCTGAGCGTTCAGAAGACGGCCCAGGCATGCTCCAGCTGCTCCCCGGGAAACCGGGCGATCACCTTTGGCT
>DATIQH010000037.1:0-5318 GCA_035471155.1 Nitrospiraceae bacterium
GAAGTCGTGCTGGCCCCGCCGCCCGCGGACGCGCTCCACACTTCCTTCAGCAACCTCTTCGTCCAGACCGAATTGATCGGGGACCGCCAGGCGATTCTCGGCACCCGCCGGCCCCGCTCGCGGCACGAAGCTGTTTTTCCACGACGTTCTGTGTGGCAATCCCGGCATGATCGGTTCCGGGTAGCCAGAGCACATTGCGGCCTTGCATGCGCCGCCAGCGGATGAGGATGTCTTGTAACGAATGATTCAGCGCATGGCCGACATGGAGTGAGCCCGTCACGTTGGGCGGGGGAATCACGATGCTGTAGGGTTGGCCTGCATGGGACGGCGAGGCGTGGAAATAACCTTGCTGTTGCCAGAACTGAGACCAACGTGCTTCGACTGCCTTGGGGTCGTAGATTTTGTCGAGTTGGGGAGTATTCATTTATTGGAGTGGCTTCGGGCAAATCATGTTGGAGTCGAGAGTTTCGATGGTCTGTACGTGTGTCTGCGCGAGTTTAGTTGAGTGAGGCCATTTCAATTCTCTCTACTTATTTAATTAGGGGAGTGGCCGGGCTGCCCTTTACTGCGCGCAAGAAGGGCACCTGGCCGCTCCCTTCACTGCTGGCGGACTTTTTCAGCATCTTGTTAGAAGTGCAGGGCATCTTAGCATGCGGGTGTATGCCTCTCAAGGCGACGGAGGGACAGACATTACTTGAGGGGTGTGAGGCCGTGTGTTATACAGACTCGCACAAGGCGAGGGCGAGGGGTTCGTTCCGCTTCCACTTTTTACCATTTGGAGAGACTATGGCCACAGGCCGTGAAAAAGATCGCAAGACGAGAAAGAAGCATCGGAAGAATGTTGCACGGGTGAAGGCATTGGCGACAGCCAGGCGGAGTAAGGCTAAGAAGAGCAAGAAGGGATAAGTCCGAGCGGAGGCGAGCGCACTACGCAGCTTGTGTAAGGCGAACGATCTCTGCTTTGATCTGTTCTTCAGCGAGATTTGGCACGAGGCGCAGAACAGCCTGTTCGATCTGCTCGCGGGCGGTTGCCCTGACGAGTGGTTCGGCTATCTCAGTGGTGTGTTTGGCAGCAGCCTGCCGGATCTCTTCCTTGACAAGTCCATCGAGCGAACCGAGTTGTTCTCGAACCATATCGGATAGCGCGGTGCGAACGGCGGTGATTTCTTCCTGGACGAATTGATCGATGCGCTCCTTGATTAGGGGGCTCGCGGTTTCGAGTACACTCTGTCGGATGATCGGCTGGATGAGGGACATTTCCCGGGAGAGGATCTTTGGGAGCGCCGTCATGAGCAACGGTTCAAGGACTTGAGTCAGCCGTTCTTCCGAGAGGGATGCTCCCATCTGTGTGCGCACCTCTGCCTCCACGGCTTTGGCCACGAGGGTCGCCAGATCTTTTCCCACCATCTTGGGGAGCAAGTCAGCGATCTTTTTTTCCGTTCGTTCTGACATGGAATGAAGAAGTTGACCGAAGAGGCCTTTCATCGCCTCTTCCGGTTCCGCTGTCGATACTTGCGTTTTGGAGACGGTTGCCGCAGGGGCGACTTTCAGTTGGAGAGGGGGCGCGACTGCCTGCTCCTCTTCTCCCTCAGTCAGACTGTCGTCGTCGAAGGCGTCATCATCCGAGTCTGTCGAACTCGATACAGGAGGCCAGGAACGAGATTTCTTTTTTGTTCCGTTCGCCGCGGCTGCTTGCTGTATTTCCAGATCCTTGATCACATCGACGAGGTCTTCAGACTGAAACGGTTTGTTGAGAAAGGCTTTGACTCCCAGAGAACGCAAGTGGGCTTCATCCACCCGATCCGACGAGCTGGTCAATGAGACGATAAAGGTTTCTGCCAGGTTGTCCAGCTTGTGGACTTCTTTACAGAACCCTGAGAAGGTCATGTTTTCCAAATGATAATCTGCGATGATGAGATTCGGGCTCATCCGGCGAGCCGCGTCCAGGGCTGTGGGGCCATCCTGAAATCCCAGGACCTCACACCCTTCCTGCTTTGAAATATGCTCGACCAGCCGGCGGACAGCGGGACTGCTATCGACAACAAAGATGGTTGATGCCACCTAACCCTCCAATGGTATTGAACAATATCGAAACTAGCAGTGAGGGTATTCTTTGTCAAGAAATCGCATAATTAGATGTACACTCTGACCTCGGATTCTTGAGCTGACTACAATTCAACCCCAATCGGATTGATACGGCCGATGAAAACCCCAATCCACGTCATCTTTTTCGATGCAGCCGAGACGTTGTTCCATATTAATGGTTCGGTGGCGGGTATCTATCTTACACATGCGGCTCAGTATGGGTTTCGGCAGACTCCCGACTCGCAGGCCTCAATTGCGCACGCCTTTCGACGCGCGTTTCACGATGCAGCGCCGCCGGTTTTTGCCGCAACGGATCCTATCGAGTTAAAACAATGTGAACGGCTCTGGTGGTTCGACATCGTCCACAACGTGTTTTATCGCGTTGGGATGTTCGAGCGGTTTGATGAATTCTTCGAGCAAGTCTTTCAGGTGTTTGAAGACCCTCGCTCCTGGGCCGTGTTCCCTGAAACCCATGCCGTGCTGACCAGGTTGCGTGAAGAGGGGTTTGAGCTGGGGATCGTGTCCAACTTCGATTCCCGGCTCTTTCCTGTGATGCGGGGGCTCGGCATCGACCGGCTCTTCGATACCGTGACGATCGCAAGCCTTGCCAGGGCTGCCAAGCCGGCGCCGAAGATTTTCGAGATTGCACTTGAGAAGCATGCGGTCGATCCGAACGAAGCGATGCACGTGGGCGACAGTATCCGGGACGATGTAGAGGGTGCGACGAAGGCCGGACTGACCGGCGTGTTGCTGGATCGAACAGGCTGTTCTCAAACAACGGGTGGGCATGTGATTAAAACGTTGGAAGAAGTTCTCCCCTTGGCGCTGGCGTCAAAGAAGTAGCGGAACCAGATCTTTCGCTCGTCCTTGCAGCGAGAGATCAACCAGGCCGGATTGCGGGGTACTCTCAAGATTGATCTCGATGACCAACGCGCCTACGTTTTTTGCCACCGCCGCAAAACCTGCTGCGGGATAGACGACTGCCGATGTGCCGATTACAAGCAGGAGATCAGAGTTCCGCAGTGCGTCATCACAGCGGCGGAGGTCTTCCTCCCTGAGCGATTCCCCAAACCACACGATATGAGGCCGGAGCAGTGAGTGGCACAATCGGCACACCGGCAGGATGGAAAGAGGGACTTCCCGGTTTTCCGAGATGACGCCACAACCTGTACAGCGAACCTTCCAGATATTGCCGTGAATTTCTGAGAGCTGTTGCGAGCCGGCGGCTCGATGGAGTCCATCCACATTTTGCGTGATCAGCCAGAATGTATCACGCATGCGACGTTCAAGTTCTACAAGGGCGATGTGCGCCGGATTCGGCTCTTTCGTGGCGATCAATTCTCGCCGCCAGTTGTACCATTCCCAAACCAGTTGCGGGTCTCGCTCAAAGGCTTCTGGTGTCGCGAGGTCTTCTGCGCGAAAGTTTCGCCATAACCCGTCTGCCCCGCGAAAGGTCGGCACGCCGCTATCGGCGGATATGCCGGCTCCTGTCAGGATAGTCACGTGCCGTGCAGAAGCGAGGTGTGTGCGGGCGAGGAGAATCTGGTCGTCGGTCGCCATGGGTGGATTGGCGAATTGTACCGCATTTCGAGCCAGCGAATCTGCGTGATATAGTAGGCTTCCGCTATCGTTGTGAGGTGCATGATGAAACAAATTCTCATGGTAGGAGCCGGATCGGTCGGTGGGTTCTTCGGCGCGCATTTCGCGAAAGCGAATCTTTCTGTGTCGTTCCTGCTGCGGCCAAAAACGCTCGCAGCTGTGAAGCAGAGCGGCCTCACGATCCGCAGCGCCAATGGCTCCTTCACTGTGCATCCGCCGGCCGCTTCCGACCCACGAGATCTTCCAAAGCCGGACCTGATTATCCTCTCCATGAAAGCCTACGATCTGGACGAGGTAATGACCCAGATCGAGCCAGTCTTGACCGATCAGACCGTCATCTTGACCTTGCAGAACGGGGTCGATACCGAAGATCGCATCCTGGCACGTGTTCACCGGAATTGTGTCGTGGGCGGTATCGCGTACATCTACACCAAGATCGCGGAGCCCGGCGTCATCGACCATTATAAGAAAGGGGCTGTGGCGATCGGGGAGTTGATGGGACATCAGAGCGCTCGTCTGCTAGCCATCGCGGATCTGTTCAAACAGGCGGGGATTCCTTGTCAGCTGGTCGATGATATCCGGCGCAGCAAGTGGGAGAAGCTGTGTTGGAATTGCGTCTTCAATCCCTTGACCGTGATGATCGACGACAAAGTCGCCAAGGCGCTCGATCATCCCGAGATGCTGGGAGTGATCCACCAGATCGTGGGTGAAATTGTAGCGGTGGCAGCCAGCGCAAAAGTGCCGTTGGCCCCGGATATGGCAGAGAAGGTGGTCCGCTGGACACAAGAGATTCGGGATATCCATACTTCGATGTATGACGATTGGAAGGCTGGCCGGCCGACCGAGATCGATTTTCTGAATGGGTATGTCGCGAAGCTCGGCCGAAAGTTCGGCATTCCGACGCCGCTGAACGACCTGCTGACGGCGGTGGTGAAAACCATCACCGAACGAGATCGAACCGGCCCCGGTATCATGCGGATCGAAGGGGCAGTGGTTCAACCTGTTTCGCTCGATCGTACCGCGATCGCGTCGTTGCCGGCGGAACATCAGCTCGATATTTCGACGGTGATGCCCGGCATGCAGGGCAAAGGAATTCGCGTGAAGGGTCTGCTCGATATTCCGGCGCTGGCGATAGAGGCGAACCACGCCACCTTCCATGCTTCAGATGGGAAGTATTCCGCTTGCCTCACGCTCCAACAGGCCAGAGAGTACGGTGTCCTCGTCTATGAACTCGATGGGTCAGCGTTGCCTGACACAAAAGGCGGTCCCTTCCGGTTGGTGACACCAGGTCTCGGAGATCTCTGTGCCAACGTGAAGGGGGTCGCAAGAATCGAAGTGACCATTGGAGCCGGAACAGATACAAGGCCAAAGAATTGTTAAGAACTTGTTTGTGATGTGCAACAGTTAAGTCGTATGAAGCGGCAGGGCTTGAACTGCTGTTTGGCATTGGTTTGGCGGATGCTGGTAGCGTTCCGGCAAGTGTGATTATTGAGCAGGCATTCATCCGTAATCTGGTTTTTCTGGCGATTGGTTTCATCATTTCGCGCCTGATTTCAGAGCAGCGTCGCCAGCGTGAATCACTGCATCAGGCGAATCGACAACTCGCACAATTTGCTGTCACACTGGAACAACTC